>DATJAL010000026.1 GCA_035516255.1 Chitinivibrionales bacterium
ATTAAAGAAGCAAGATTCCTTTTCATAAAACCCCCTGGCAATTATGCATTCCTCTGGTTGCATGCAACTTGGCGGGCATTTATTTTTTTTCCGGTCTGTTATTGGCTTCAGATATAATATATACAAACCTTTTCAGCCATGTACAGAATCATTCTTATAATCTCATGATCACAGGCACATAATCAATATGCCCCCAAAACGTCCCCACTCAGTCATGGATGTCCTCAACGACATCGCCGACAGCTTCGGCGCGTCGGGCCGCGAGGCGGTCGAGCAGTTCGGCTCGGTCGGCGTGTTTTTGATGGAGTCGATGCGGGCGATTCCCTCCCTGATGCGCAAGTCGCACCTTCTGGTCGAGCAGATGATGCGCATCGGCGTTCAATCGCTTTCCATCGTGTTCCTCGCGTCGGTGTTCATCGGCGCGGTGAGCGTGTGGCAGGCGCAGTACCTCATCGGCGACTACTTCCCAAAAACCTACATCGGCACCGCGCTTGTCAAGGCTCTGTTCACCGACCTCGGGCCCGTGCTCATCGCGCTCGTGCTCACGGGCCGCATCGGCGCGAAGCTCGCGGCGGAGCTGGGCACCATGAAGGTAACCGAGCAGCTTGACGCCATGGTGTGCCTCTCGCTCAATCCGTTCTCGTACCTGCTCTCGCCGCGCATCCTCGCCGGATTTTTCATGACGCCGTTTCTCATGGTGTTCTCGTTCTTTTTCTCCGTGCTTGCCGGCCAGCTCCTCACCACGCTGGCGCTCGGCGTGCCGGCCGCGCTGTTTTACAATTCAATGCGCTACCTGTTCCGAACCCAGGACGTTATCATCGGCGTGGTCAAGGGGTTCGTCTTCGGCGGCTCAATCGCGCTTTCCGGGTGCTACTACGGCTACTTCACGGTGGGCGGCGCGGTGGGCGTGGGGGAGTCGACGAAGAAGGCGGTAGTCGCTGCGTCGATATTAATTTTATTCTTCAATGTGGTGATCAACCTGATTATGATGTGACCGGCTCTCGGCTGTAATTCCATCCAGGACTGTGTCTGCCGACGGCTTTATCATGATTTTCAAAGGAGAAAAAGTGGATCTTTCAAACAGAACCGTTCTGGTGACCGGCGGCACCGGTGGCATCGGGTTTGGCATTGCAAAGGCGTTCAAGGAGGCTGGAAGCGCGGTCATCGTGTGCGGCCGCAACAGGGAAAAACTTGCAAAGGCCCGGCAGGCGCTGCCGGGAATCCTTGCGATCCCCTGCGACGTCGGCGATGCGGGCCAGAGAAAAAGCCTTGCGGCCGAGGTGCTCCGCCGTTTTCCGGCGCTTGACGTCCTTGTGAACAATGCGGGCATTCAGCGGTACATCGACCTTAAAAAAGGATTGGCGGAGCTCAACTCTGGCGAGGACGAGATCGCGACCAACCTTGTCGGCACCATTGAGATGACCGCGCTCTTCATCGAACATCTCATGAAAAAACCGGCCGCTGCAATCATCAACGTGGGCTCCGCGCTCGGGCTCATGCCTATGCCCAACATGCCGGTGTACTGCGCGACAAAAGCCGCGATCCACACGTATTCGCTCGTGCTGAGGCAGCAGCTCAAGGGCACGCCCGTGAATGTTGTCGAAATAGTTCCGCCCATGGTCGACACCGACCTGAACCGGGCCGGCCGCGACCGCATTCATCTTAAACACCGGGGGATCAGCGTGGCCGAATATATGCCCTCCGTCGCTGCCGGACTCGCAAAGGGCGACGAGACGATTTTCCACGGCGACGGCGCGGCCATGATGTCCGAGCCCCGGGGAAAGTCGGAGACGCGGCTGCTCAATCCTTCATGGTGATAAAATTTTATCATGACATTATCATGTTGTTGTTTACAAGAAATAAAATGGGCGTTCCCCCCGAAGGGCCACGGCGCGCCGTGCCCCTTCGGGGGTCGGCCGGCAATTCGCTCCAGCTCACCGCTCCAGCCCGCCTAACGCGCGGACATAAGCGGTAGACAAAAGAGAAAACGTTGCAGGTTGCCGCAATTCGCGGGAGCTTCGCAACGCATCATCGGCGAACAATCTCGCTTTGCTTCCAGCGATGTCACCCTTTGATAAGGAAGACATTCTTGCATGTCCCCAATTTAAAAAAAGGTGATTATAAAGGATCTTGCACCAAATTAGTGATCATTTTGACAAGTTTTTCAAAGATATTTTCATGACGATGATTGTACCGAAAAGCCATTTCGTTCAGATACCCTGGAAAGTATTCTTTGGAGACGCCGTGGAACT
>DATJAL010000027.1 GCA_035516255.1 Chitinivibrionales bacterium
AACCTGCCGGAGTCTGGACGCCATAACCGGCACTCGTGTCGCGCCCCGCGTGGGCGCGTGGATTGAAACATCATGTACCGGGAGCAGGAGCCGTACCTGGTCATCGTCGCGCCCCGCGTGGGCGCGTGGATTGAAACAGATCGTCCGACGGCTGTATTTTCCGCGTCGTTATGTCGCGCCCCGCGTGGGCGCGTGGATTGAAACGATATAGTGCCGGGGGTTTCCCAGAGCGCGCCATAGTCGCGCCCCGCGTGGGCGCGTGGATTGAAACATCATGTACCGGGAGCAGGAGCCGTACCTGGTCATCGTCGCGCCCCGCGTGGGCGCGTGGATTGAAACCTGAAAGTCCGCTTTATCGGCACGGCCCCGCTCAGCGGGTCGCGCCCCGCGTGGGCGCGTGGATTGAAACATGACTACCACGGCCTTGGCGCTCGTGATCTCATGTCGCGCCCCGCGTGGGCGCGTGGATTGAAACCGCAATGAGGCCAACATAGAAGCAACAGGGACGATCCGGTCGCGCCCCGCGTGGGCGCGTGGATTGAAACATGTCCGGCACCGGCACAGAGGACGGCGAGGCCCTAGTCGCGCCCCGCGTGGGCGCGTGGATTGAAACTATAATCGCGCAGCAGAGCGCGGGACATGTTTGGGTCGCGCCCCGCGTGGGCGCGTGGATTGAAACACTGGCGGGAAAAATATCGTGCCAATGTCAGATGTGCGTCGCGCCCCGCGTGGGCGCGTGGATTGAAACTTGACAACGGGAACCACGTGCCGCTCGTTGCTGGTAGTCGCGCCCCGCGTGGGCGCGTGGATTGAAACGGCGACGGAACGCAGCGTATCGCAGACGTATTCGGTCGCGCCCCGCGTGGGCGCGTGGATTGAAACGAGCCGGCCATCAGAATTTATCCATCGCTTCCTGGTCGCGCCCCGCGTGGGCGCGTGGATTGAAACCGGTTCACGGTTGATAAATTAAAGTCTGTTTTTTGGTCGCGCCCCGCGTGGGCGCGTGGATTGAAACTTGTTGTAAAGGGCGCGCCGCGCGAGCTCTGTCTCGAGTCGCGCCCCGCGTGGGCGCGTGGATTGAAACCTGTAGAACACTTCGAGCGATGAATAGTTGTCCGGTCGCGCCCCGCGTGGGCGCGTGGATTGAAACATCTCAAGAAAGATAAGGTGGTCGCGGCCTCGGTCGCGCCCCGCGTGGGCGCGTGGATTGAAACATTCCAATTAGCGGGTCTGCCTTGTTCGGACTTTAGTCGCGCCCCCCTTTTAAATCCCGGATCAACAAAAATCAGTGTGCAACGATATTCCTTTTGAAGGTAAAAGTGTAGAAAAAATGTACGTTTTTGCTTGTACTAGTACCGGATTTGGGGGGTTTTGGTAGTTTTTCAAAGGAGTGCCGCCGCCGCTTTTGGGCATCAAAAAAGCCCCAAATTCCGCTAATTTCGCGGAATTTAGGGCCTTTTAAGTGGCGGGCTGGACGAGGCTCGAACTCGCGACCTCCGGCTTGACAGGCCGGCGTTCTAACCAAACTGAACTACCAGCCCCCTTACAATTTTCCTGCACACAACCGAGGCGGTATATAATCTGGGCGTTGTAGGATTCGAACCTACGACCACCTGCTTGTAAGGCAGGTGCTCTATACCAACTGAGCTAAACGCCCGAAGGCTCAGCGTTTCTTTTCGGTGTCCTCTTTGCCCCTGATCACGATGGCGATGGGCAGCAGAACGCAATAGACCCCCACCAGGATGACCGGCGCGACGCTCCACGAAAGCTGGTTGGTCACCGGCCCCTGGCCCAGGCAGATGTAGCCGAGCACGAGCAAGGCAAAGCTCAGTCCGAACAGTTTATAATTCAATGCGCCGAACATGTTCCACCTGTTAAAAAAGATGTATTAAATTAGTTGAAATGCCTCCACGTGTCAACATCAAATTTTAAGCGTTGACACGATCTTCTCTTTTTCCTCGTCGGTTTTCGCGTCGCGCAGGAGGCACAGCCGCTCGTTCGAGGCGCGGACCGCTTCGTTGAGCAGGTGCGCGAGGTTCTGCATCTCGTCGCCCTTTCGTAACGAGATCTTCTCCGCGTAATTCCCGTCGATGATGGCCTGGCACGCCTTTTCGAGCCGGTAGATGGGGCCGGCGAGCTTGTGCGAAAAGAACACGGTGAGCAGGGCGATCTGGGCCGCGATGAGCAGGATGCCGACGCCGAAAATCACGAGCAGCGACGAGAGCACGGCCTTGCGGTACTTTGCGTCGCTCGAAAAATCGCGCACATACTTTTTAATGTCAACCAGCAGCGCCTGGTAGGCCTCGGCCGGAGGGTTCGGATTGTCCTGGAACTGCGTGGCGATTTTGTTCTCCACCTCCTCCTTGATGGTCCGGGTGGTGGTGTTCACGATGCTCTGCGACGCGTAGTAGAGCGTGATGAGAAAGAAGACGAGCAAAATGAGCATCGGGACGAGCAGGGTGAGCATGTAGCGTCCCTGCATCTTGCGGTCGATGAAGAAGTGCTTTCGCACGAACCCTTGCTTATTGTTCACGTTTCAGCTCCTTGGTGTCTTTTATCTCGCGTGTATGGAATATTCCCTGCAAAATCGGCATGAATCCCTCGGCGATGTCGTCGAGGTCGCGGAACGTCAGGTCGCTTTGGTCAAGCTGGCCGGCGAGGAACTTGTCGCGGATGATCTTCTTCACGAGCTCGCGCAAAAGGCGCGGCGACGAGGTCGCGAGGCTGCGCGATGCGGCCTCAACCGCGTCGGCGAGCATGATGATGGCGTTCTCGCGCGTCTGCGGTATGGGCCCCGGATACTGGAAATGCTCCTCCTGCACCTGGTGGTGCGGGTCCTGCTGCCTGGCCTTCTCATAAAAATACGATACGGTGCTGGTGCCGTGGTGCTGCAGGATGGCGTCCTGGATCACCCGGGGCAGTCGCGCCGCCCTGGCCAGTTCCACCCCTTCCTTGACATGCGCGGAAATGATGAGGGCGCTCATGCTCGGCGCGAGCTTGGTGTGCCGGCTCTTGTCGTGCGCGTTTTCGATGAAGTAGTCGGCCTTGTTGAGCTTGCCGATGTCGTGGTAATACGACGCGACGCGGGCGCGCAGCGAGTTCGCGCCGATGCGCTCGGCGGCCGACTCGGCGAGGTTGCCCACGAGCACGCTGTGGTTGTAGGTGCCGGCCGCCTCGATCGACAGGCGCTTGAGCACGGGATTGTTCATGTCCGACAGCTCGATGAGCGTCATGTCGGTGGCGATGTCGAACAGGTTCTCGAATACCATGGTGGTCACCATGACGAGGAACACCGACGCCACGCAGTTGATAAGCGCGAGCCCCAGGTTCTCGAGCACCACGCCGGCAAAGAAGCGGTAGCCCAGCGCCTGCAGCACGATGATAAGCACGGCGTACACCAGGAACACCGGCGGCACCGCCTTGATGAAGTCCCAGCGGTAGCGGATGTCGCCGGTGAAAAAACCGGCCATCATCGAAGTGAGCAGCGAAAGCAGGAACATCTGGAGATTGAACCCCAGCGACATGCCGAAAAACACCGCGGTGAACAGCGACACGAGAAAGCTCGCGCGTATGTCAAACAGGATCGCGGCGAGCATGGCGCCCACCGAGGTGGGCACGATGTATTCGGGCACGAGCGCGCCCGACGAGGCCGACTCGAATAGGCGCTGCGCGACCAGGAGCCCCAGGCGAATGACCGCCGCCTGCACCACCACGATGGTGGCCAAGGCAAACGCGCGCTTCGGCGTGGCCACGATCTTCCACTGGAACCGCTTGAGGTAAAACGCGATGAACCCCAGAACGACGACCACCACGAAGCAGTTTCCCGCATTGGCGGCCTTCGAGCGCAACGCGTGGGTCTTGTAGTCCATCTGCTCTTCCGTTTTGCTCAGCGAATACAGGCGCTCCACGATGTCGGCGGTCACCACCTGGTTCTTCCGCACGATCTCCGTCTCCTTGATGACTTTTCCCTTGATCGGGAGCACGTCCTGCGCCGCCTTCTCCCTGCGCCGCGCGGTCTCGGCCTCGTTGACAAACACGTTGGGCGCCACCGCGGCGCACAGAAATTCGTAGACCGCGTTGAGCGCGGCCGGGTCGGCGCGCGGGCTGTCCTTGAGCGGCTTGATCACGGCCTCGAGCGCCTCCTCCTTCACGCGGATGTCCGACAGCGGCGCCGGCGCCTCGGCCGCGCCTTTGCGCAGCGTGACATAGTCCTTGTCGTACAGCAGGTACCGGTCGAACGGCGTGTTGAAACGCGCGCGCATGGCGTCGCGCTGGTCGCCGGTCTTCACGACAAGCGTGGCGCAGACGCCTTTGTCAAGCGCCCGGGTTGCGCCCTCGCAGGCCTGCTCCAGCAGCTGCGGGAACTTCTTAAGCGTCTTTACCGATGCGATGGAGAGCTGCCGGTTGAGCAGCTCGGCCGCGGCCGGCGGCAGTGAATCCCCCGGCAGCGCGCCGGACGAGGCGAAGAGCGCCCGCAGCTCGCTCAGCTTCCGGCGCATGAGTTTCGAGGCGTCCTGGCTCCAGTCGAGCACCAGGAGCACCTTGGCGGAAGCGTCCTTCTGCTCCCGCGCGAGTTCCTCTGGCATCTTGACCACATCGTAGGTGAAGGGCGCGATGATGGTCTGCTTGGCGATCTCTCCCTCGCGCGGCAGGTCGAACGGCTCAGTGGTTGACGAATAAGGAAAAAAGAGCGCGGCGCCGGCGGCGGCATAGAGCAGCACCGCCCAGAGGCCGAATACGCCTGCGGCCCGCTTGGCGGGAGTGCCGGAACGCCGTGTGCCCGCGGCATCCCGGGGGGCATGAGCGCCGCCCGCGCTTTTCTTCAGGAAAAAAGAAATAAGCCGGGAAACTGGATTCATAGGGCAAAGGTTCTTGCGAAAGGAGCGGCTGCATGGCGGCGGTCCTGCGCGGGCCGCTTTTGCGCACGCATGGTCGCCGCATCGGCGCGGGACATCGGAATGGCACAAAAATGCCGCGCCTTCGATGGATTGCCTGAGGAGAAGAACATCGTCACGGCATCGGTTATTTGCCGGTTTTCTGCATTACGCTGTCGCGCTCTTCCTCGGACTTCTTGAGTTCGGCCTGTTTCTGGTTGAGATCGGATTCCAGGCGCAGGCGTTCTTGTTTTAGGTCGGAGAGTTTCTTCTCCGCGCTCTCGGCCGCCTTCTTGGATTCGTCGAGCTTCGACAGGTCGTCTTTGCCCGGCTTCATGAAGAAACAGCCTGCGCCAACGCCGCAGCACGCGACAAAGGCGGCGGCGACCGCAAGCCGGAAGGCGGGCGGGACTTTCATTTGACGTCGGGTTTCTTCTGGTCGCGTTCTTCCTCAAGCCGCATGCGCTCCTGCCGGACGTCGTACACCTTCTTTTCGGCGTCTTCGGCGGCTTGTTTTGCTTCCTCGAGTTTCGACTGGTCGTTCTTGGCCTGCGCCTTGTTGCCGCCGCACCCGCCTATGCCGCACATTGCGATAAGCGCTGCGAAAACGACGAATTTAACCAGGTTTATTCCTCTCATGGCTGACGGCTCCTCCTTTTGACAGCGAACTTTTATAACAAAATACAGCTTAATAATAGTTTGTTCAAATTGGCGGAGTCAAGTAAATAATCCACACGCATATTGTTAAGAAAGAGTCGGGCGCCCCGCTGCTGCGCAGCGGCGGCCGTCCTTCCGGTCTCGGCCTTCGGCCTCGGGCCGTCACGGCCCTAGGTTTTGTTGGGGCGGTTCGCGGACCGCCCCAACAAAACAGGGTCCGGGCGGCACCGCGCTCCAGCGCGGCCTCCAGTCCTGCCTGGCGCTGGGCATAAGTCAATTACCATTCTTGTTTTTATTCCCCTCTCCTTTCGGAGAGGGGCTTGGGGATATAGGTCAAAACGAAAAGGGAAATCGAACAATTTAACGCTTGATTTTTCTTACAGCGCCGTCAGCACTGCACACGCCAGAAAAAATCACGATAGCAACATCCTGCTAATAGTTCCCCACCTCATTGCGCCTTGAGGAAGCAGCAATGAATCTGCGACCCTTATAAACTGCATGCCCGCGTTTTTGGCCGCCGCGCCGTCGGTGTCGGCCCGGTCTCCGAGCACCAGGATCTGGCCGGGGGCGATGCCCCATTTTTCCGCAATGGCAAGCAGCGGCCTCGGGTGCGGTTTGAGCGCGCCCGCATCCTCGCACGACGAAACAGCGTCAAAGATCGTTGGGGAAAGCCCGAGTTTTTCGAGCCGCTCCTTGACGCAGCCGTAATCGGACAGAACCGCGAGCCTGACGCCTTTTTCCCTGAGCGCGCCCAGGAGCCTGCGGATGAAAGGCCGTGAGAAGCGGAAGAACGGCATGATCGCCACGAACGCGGGGTAAAACCTGTCGGTGATCCATTGTTTCGCCTGCTCCGCCGGCATGCGTTCCCCGCGGCCGAACTCGCCGCCGACCGCGGCGAGCAGCCGTTCGCGATCGCCCATGTCACGGCCGGCGAATTTTTCGCGCACCGCAAGAAACCGGGGCAGCCGCATGCCGCCGGGAAAAAGCCGGAAGAATATGAGCGGCTTCATGAACCACCGCAGCACGTAGAGCGTGCCGTCAAGGTCGAAGATGATGCCGTAAAACGGCGACAACGGTGTCGTGGCCATGGGCGTCAACCCTTCCGCGTTTCCCTGCCGGCCCTGTAGATATTGTCAAGAAGCTTTTCGAGCAGGGGAAGCGGCGTCGAGGAGAAGGCGATGCGGATTAAGTTTCCGAACGCGATGATGCCGGTGTCGTATGCCGCAAGGAGTTTCTGCCGCACGGCCTCGGCGTTGCCGGCCGCAAGCTCCACGCACATGAAATACCCCGAGTTGAACGGAAGCGGCCGCATCACTTCGGCATATTCGGGATGCGCCTTGAAAATTTCACGCATTTTCTGATATCGCGCCCTGAGCATGCAGTACTTCGCCTGTTTTTCCTGCCAGTACTGCGGGTCGGCGTAGGCGTTGAGCAGCAGCGACTGGCCGATGTTCGACGCGTTGGAGATGTTCCCGCGGATCGCGCCGGCGAGCTTGGCCTCGAGCGCCCCGTATAATTGCGGCGTGCCGCCTTTTATCCCGAAGGTGACGAATCCCACCCTGAAACCCCACACGTAGTCCTCCTTGGTCGGGCCGTCGAACTTGACGGCCAGGATGCGCTCGTGCGCGTCCGCGAGCATGGCAAAGAGCGATTCCTTGATGATGCCGTCCCCATAGACCAGGCCGAAATACGCGTCGTCGACAAACACCACGATGTCGTTGCCGGCGTCTGCCGCCTTGACAAGCGCATCTTTTATTGCCTGCGCCTCCGAAACGGTCACGGTGTACCCGGTGGGATTGTTGGGAAAGTTCAGGAGCGCGATCTTTTTTCCTTTTGGCAAGCAATTGAGCCGTTTTGCCATTCCCGCGACATTGTACGCCTCGCCTTTAAAAGTCGGATACGTCGCGATGGAAGAACCGCACCCATGGCAAAAGATAAGGTCGTAGTTTTCCCAGTACAAATCCGGTATGACCACCGAATCGTTATTGCCGCAGAACAGATATCCGGCCATGGAAAGCCCGTGTGTGAGCGCGCTCGTCACCACCGGAAGGCTCACCTGCTTCCCAGCGAGCGACGGGTTCTTTTTGTAAAGCATGTCCTTCCAAATGGCGCGGATCTCCGGCCTGCCCGGGCTCGGCGCGTACGAGAAGATGTTCTTCTTCTGCAGGTTGAGCTGCTTCAACAAAGATTCCAGGCACATGGGCGAGCCGCTGTCCTCGAGCGCCGTGCCGATGGTGGCGTTGATCGCCTTGCCCGACGCCTCGGCGGTCTGGGCAAGTATCCCGCGCTTGGGAAAAAAGATGTTTCTCCCCTTTTCCGACAGCATGGCATGCACGTGCCTGTTTTCGGCTTTGATGATCTGGTTGAGCTGTCTTGCCTGCGCATCGAGTTTCATGGCTGCCGACTCCCCGGTATGCGTTGATGGGATGATAGAAAATGAGCCAAAGATTCATCGTCGTTGAGATGAGATCTTCGGCCGGAAAACGCTTTAAAGATATATTCAAAAATTTATAAAGGCCAGGATGTCATGAATATTAAGGCAGTCGGGGGAGAAGTATACCCCTTCGGGTACTTCCAAGGGGCGTCTCCCCGGCCTCGGCTTCCGCCGCCCGAAAAAAAGAAGGGCGGCGGCGATCCTCGGCCTCCCCTCTCCTGGGTGCGGCCGGGTACCATTTGATTCAAGTCCGAACCTTTTACTGGGCGCACCCTTGCAACGACCGATTACCACGAAATCACAAATAGATTCCATAATAATTTTCTTTCATGGCTAAAATATTTTTTCTTCTTCCGCCGTGTAAACTCTCCACCACTGCGGGATCGACAGCCACCCGAATGATCGCAGGCCAAGGGAGTACCGGCGCCAAAGAGGGGGTGCGGGTGCGGATCACCGCCGCCTCCGGCTTTCATTCTTCTTCCTTGTGAAGGAGGCGGTGGAAGCCGCACCCCAGGGGGAGACCTCCCCCATCAAATATTTTTATTAACAAATAATAATAACTAATCGCTAATCCCCGCCGCCTTCTTCAATTCCCTGAACACCCTTGACACTCTCTCCACTTGCCCCTTGGCCGGAAACCTTTCATAGAATCCCTCGTTGCGGAAGCTCTTCTGCAGCTCGGCCCAGCCCGAAAGGCGTTTTTCCCAGAGCTTGCCGCGTTCCTCTTCTTCCTCGGTGATTGCGGTGTCTGAAATCAAATACGGCAGTATGCGGAGCATGGCCTTGATGGTGACGGGCTTGGTGACCATGAAGTCGGGATTCCCCCACGCATCGCCCCACACGCGCTCGGCCGCCTTGAGAAAATCGCGCACCGCGCGGTAGTGGCGCTCGGCGAGCCGGCCCAGGTCGTCGGACTTCTTCGCAAGGCCCGGATCGTCCTCGGTGATCCAGCGGTGGACCTCGTTGAACAGCTCCGCCTGCAAAATCCATTTCTCCTGGCGCGAGCGGCCTCCCAGCCGGTTGATGCGGTAGCGCAGCGGGCTGTCGGATTCGGAATACAGTTTTTCAACGATCTTCGCCGCGAGCTTGCGGTCGGGCGACGCCCAGGAGACTTTTTCGTATAAGTCAATAAGATGGCTCTTGTTGATGCGCGTGGCCGTGGAATTGATGATCACGAACATCTCGGTGGCGAAGTCCTCGGTCTTGGCGTCGAAAACGATGCAGGGCACGTGCACCGTGGGCGCCTCGGCGGCCTTTTCCTTGAGGTAGAACTGCAGCGCCGCGAGCCGGTGCTGCCCGTCGATGATGAGGTACCTGCCGTCGGGATCGCGCAGGTTGCCCATGTTTCCTGTTTTGTCAATTGCGGAGAACTCCAGCTTCTCGCCGGTGAACAGCAGCACCGTGCCGGGGATGGGCGGCTGCGAGACCGCGGTGTCGTAAAAGTTCTTGATGGCCCTGATCTTCTGCCGCGACAGCGCGCGTTGGAACGCCTTGTCGGTCTTCTCGATTTTCTCGATGTACGCGGCGATCTCGTCGCCCTCCGGCACTTCCTCGGGCTTGATCGACTCGCCCTCGCCGTAAAAGCGGCTGATGAAGCGGACCTTTTCGAGCAGTTCCTCGGCCGGATACGAAACGAAATAAAACACCGCGTCTTTCTGGCGGATCCTTGTGGCGAGCATGGTAATTTCTCCTGATTTAAGGTCTTATTTATTGATAAAATAATAAAATGCAATCGGGGGAGAGGTATGCCCCTTCGGGTACTTCCAAGGGTCGTCTCCCCCGGCCTCGGCCTCCTCGCCCCTTACGGGACTGCGGGGTCCTCGGCAGCGCTTTCCGCCCTTCCCGGTTGGGCGGGCGCTTTCCTCTCCCGGGTGCGGCCAGGTAGCGACGGCAGCAAGCTTCATCCATCCGTTGGGCGCACCCGCGGAGATCTGTTGATAGGATGGAATACTTTTTTGTTATCACAACTAAGGTTCGATTGGCGGCACTGATGTACGTTGGGGAAACAAATCTTCGCTGCCGCGTTAGGCGGGACTGAAGGCCGTCGCTGGAGCGCGGTGCTGCCCGGCCCTCGCCGAAGGCATAAAGGGGCCGTGGCAGCCCGAGCCGAAGGCGAGGGGAACGCGCATTTTATTTATTAAATATTTTATTTCAGTCCACCCTTGAAATTAAACAAACACGATCCAGGATATTTTTTCTCGTTTTTATAGCAATCTACTATTTCATCCAAAACTTTTCCATCCGGCTTCATAAAACTCAAATCAATACAAAATGTCTGAATCCCCAATTCCTCGAACCATTGCCGCTTGTTGAAAAGGCTCGCGGTCTCTTCGGCCAGGAGATAATGCAGCCCGTTTTTCTCCCTTGTCATTGTTTGTCTTCCCAATCTGTCAACAACATGGCCCCCCGCCTCGAGCACGGGCCTTATCCGCGAAATGAACAGCGGCACATGCGTGAAAAGGTAGATCATGCCGTTTTGTGAAAAACAATTCCGAATATTCATGGAATCGTCTTCGAGCGAATAGGTGAAATGCGACAGCCCGAGGGCGGCGTATGAGGCCTGCGATGCACGGTTGACGCACCAGAGCAAATAATCGGCGCGCAGGCGTTTGACGCCGGGTTCGAGCAAAACATGCCCCAGGTTCTGGCACATGAGTCCGCACGGGCCGTCCTTGCACAGCGTCTGGATGATGCGGCGCCACGGGCCGAGGTCTTCCTCGGCAACGAACGGCGGCGGCTCAATATACGCCGCACGGCCGAGGCGTTCGCGCGCCGGGCCGTCGTGCATGAGGCGGCGCATGTCTTCTTTGTCAAAAGCGCAGACGATCCCGCCGATTTCAGGCTTGTTCACCAGCGGCAGCCAGCCGTACGAATCAATTTTGACAAAAAGTCTCCTGTCCCTGTTTTTGTCCGTTGTAATTTTTGCCATGCTGTCTTGCATGATTTTCCGCGCCTCGGGACAGCGTTCCCGGTACTGCGCGGGCCGCGCGGCCAGGTTCGTTTCTTCTTTTTCATTCTCACCGCCCCGGCCGACCAGATATACCGAATCACCGGGCAGGCACGCGATCTCCTTGTCAAGCGAAACCGTTAGCACACCGCCCTTGATTGAACAGCTTCTCACCGCCGCCATGACGCCTTCCCCGCCGCTCCGAGGCTGGACGCGCAAAAGGTCTCCCACATTTAGATCTTCATTTGAGATTATCGTGATTTCCCGCGGCGATGATTTTTCCACCTTTCCGATATAGATGCCGGTGCCCGCGGGATTTTTCGCATCAATGATCCCTTCCTGCAAGGCCCCCTCAAGAAACAGCCTGGTTTTTCTCCGGCCCATGTCATGGCGCAGCATTTCTTTTGCCGCGGTGGTCTTTTGCGGATTGTCAAGCGCCATCCGGTAAGCGGCCACAACGGTCCGTACGTACTGCGCGCCCTTCATGCGTCCCTCGATCTTAAGGCTGGCAACGCCCGCGTCGGCCAATTGCGGAAGCAGGTCGATGGCCCACAAATCATTGGGCGAGAAAAAATATCCGGCAGCCTCTCCGGCGGCAGGTACCTTGTCGAAGGCGCGCCTGCAGACCTGGGTGCACCTGCCGCGGTTGCCGCTCATGCCGCCGAAAAAGCTCGACGCAAGGCACATGCCGGAGAGCGAATAGCACAGTGCGCCGTGCGCAAACGCTTCGATCTCCACGCCGCCCGCCGCGCACAGTTTCCCAATTTCCGCGATCGTGAGCTCGCGCGCAGCCACGGCGCGCCGTATGTCGAGCCGTCTGCACGCTTCAAGCCCCGAGGTGTTGTGCACGCTCATCTGCGTGCTCGCGTGCAGGCGCAAGCGCGGAAAGTTTTTTCTGATTATGATGGCAATGCCCAGATCCTGTACGATGATCGCGTCAACGCCGATCTGCTCAAGCTGGTACAAAAAATGCACGGCTGACTCCAGCTCCGCCTGCTTGACAAGCGTGTTGAAGGTCACATATACCTTAACGTTCCTGTCGTGCGCAAACGGCACCGCGTACGACAGGGTCTTCACGGTGAAGTTCCGGGCGCGCAGCCGCGCGTTGAACCCGGTGAGGCCGAGGTATACCGCGTTTGCGCCCGCGTCGATGGCGGCGCGAAAGCTTTCCACGGTCCCGGCAGGAGCGAGAAGTTCCATTTTGCGGCGGGGTTTAGTATCTTTCATGATGGAATAATGACCGCGAATAGTTGATGCAATGAGGTTTTCTTGATGTGTCATGCCCGGCTACGACCGGGCATCCAGCGATTAATTAAAAAATACATGGATTCCCGCTTTCGCGGGAATGACAATCACAAACCGAAGTGGGAGGTATAAATGCCCCTTGTAAAAATGACCATCGTCGACCTGCTGCTCCGCACCGTGATCGGCGACAACGAGTGGGAGCGCGACGTGAAGCAGGACGTGATCCTGAACATCAGCTTTGAGTTCGACGCGTCAAGGGCCGTGGCATCGGACGCGCTGGCCGACACCGTGAATTATAAGCAGTTGAAACGGAAAATCATCGCCGAAGTGGAGAACTCGCACTACCGCCTGATCGAAAAGCTCGCGGCGCGGGTGCTTTCCATCGTCATGGAGGACCCGCGCGTGACAGGCGCGACCGTGCGCGTTGACAAGCCGCAGGCGCTGCGGTACGCCAGGAGCGTGGCGGTGGAAGTGAGTGAGAGAAGGTAAGACGGCCATAGAGGCACGGAGGACACAGAGAAGAAAAAGAGTTCATCGCAAAGAGTTCAAAGGACGTGAAGAGTAAAAAGCTCAAGACATCTCTGATGAATACTGTCTGATCTTTCCCGTTCTTTGCGACCCCACTTTCGCCACGGCAGGTTTCGAGAGAGGTTTTTCTCTACTCCCCCGCCACATGGACAAACGGCAAATTCGTCTCGGCGTTCTTGCTGCGCAATTGCAGAATGTAGCGTCCCGAGCCCAAGTTCTTTCCGCCAACATTGATTGCTATTTTCCCCAAGTTCGCGACGGCCTCGCCGGTAAAGACGATTCTTCCCCGTATGTCGAAAATGCGTATCTGATGGAGCCCCGGCAGCAGGTTTGCAATCACAAGCGCTCCGCGGATTTTACTCAACACCGGCTTTCCCAGCACTTCCTTTTTCGCAAGCGGCTGTGAAACCGGGTTTGCTGCTCCGGCGCCGATGGTTATTTCAGCGCGGCCGTCCGCGGTGTCGTTCCAGACATAAACAATGGCCTTGAGCGGTTTCTGGTATGATTGCGGAAGGGGAATGCTTACACTGTCGTGGAAAATACCCGAGACGGTGTCAATCGCGCTGTCGCAGAAATAAGACATGTTAAATCCTGCACTGGAGGCTGAATCGGAAGGTATGGAATCGCGGACGGTAAAGGTGACTGAGTAGTTTGTGTTTAAGGCACTGGCCTGGTGAGAAAGAATTAAATTAACCGGAGCAGAATCGGGCGAAGATTTGACAGATAGGTCGATAGCGCCGGTGCTAACACGAAGGGCCGGATCGCCCAACAAGAAATACTCGGCGGCCGGAGGTGAGGAATAAACCGTTGCAGTCATTAATGTCGCTTTTGCCCTCGCCAGAATAGTGCCCACGCTTGCATGAGAATTCTTTTTCAATTCGGAGAAAATAGCCTGTCCGATTTCCGCATCGGAGCTTGCATATGATTCAAAAGGATTGGCTATGTAAACAATCGCACCATTGTTCTTGCTAAAGAGGTATCTCTGACACATTGGCGTTAGAGATGGATTTTGAGCCCCCAGAATTGATCCGTTTGTCGATGTGAAGGACAGAAAAACAAATGGCATTGAGTCGTTTGTAAAATCCATAACACTTTCGCCATCCAAAGCAAATTCATTCGTTAGCTCCTGCGCGCCCCCGTATCCATAGAAAAATGCCCATCCAGTTCCATTATTAATTGACTCAATAATTGCCGATCTCGCTGCTGGTTTTTCATAAAATTGGTCCCACGGAAATGCCGAAAGGTAGCGTTTCCTGACCATGTACCCCTGCAGTGAATTATTTACTATCTCTTCGGCATTTGCCTGAAATACACTCTGCAGTGGGTCATTAATTCCCTTTTTTGCGCCATCGTCGGCAATTACAAGCACATTGTTACGCCAAGGACCTTTTGGGCGCGCAAGATCGAACCGCTTGACTTTTTCAACATACAGGCTGCAGAGCAAGGGCGTAGACGCCGGTATCCTGCCGATTGAAATACCAGTGTCGCCGGGTCCCATGAAAAAGTTTTCTGGAGGACTCGATGATGTAAGACTCGAATACCCATCATCGGAAATTGGGCATGGGAAGGGTTCCCCCCATGGAAGATCGGGTGACGGGTTGATATACACCATGTTTAAGTAATTAAGCAAGTCGTAGGTGTTAGTTGAATACCACGTCGGCATCAATCCATTGCTTGCAACGCTCGTGTCCGCCGGATTGAAGACAAAATTGTCCGTTCCAATAAGAACTAAATATTTAAAAGTCGATTTCCAGTTTGTCTTTGCCCACTTGAGCGCCGTCCACAATGTCATATTCCGGTGATTGTAATCATAACCCGGGAACGCCGTCAAAATGTCCTCCAGGTACGCCACCTTCGCGTTTTCCACGTCGTCGTACTTGAACGAGTTCCTGTGCTGCGCCAAAGTGACTGCCGGTCCGGCAAAATCTTTTGTCGCAATAATCAAGTAGTCGCACACAATCGTCGGGTCCTTGAAATTCGTAATCACCTCATTTGCGCCGTAGAGAGCGAATGCGGTGCTTGCAATGAGTACCGGTACCACAAAGATTTTTTTCATGCCCCGCTCCTTCCATTTGGTATTGATAAACGAACACAGAATTTATTATCGAATTATCTCTGTCTGTCCATTCTCGATCCGCACTATTCCCTCATTTGTGCCGACCCAGAGAACGCCTCTGGAATCAATCGCAATCGCGCTTATATTTGAGCCACTCGCGCCAAGGTCAATATTGACAAACCGTGATTCACAATAGAGAAAAAGACCGTTCGCTCCGCCGGCATAAAGGGAATCGCCGCCGGATGCGGCAAGGCAGGTAATCGCACCGGCCTGCATGCTGTCGGACGGCGCAGAAAGCGTCTTGCTGGTCCTGTTCCACAAACGCAATCCCTGGTTCGTTCCGATCCAGACGGAATCTTTTCCGCTGCCTACCATCGATGACACTGCAAAGTCATTGAGTTCATCAATCGTGTTCCAGACATTCGCGCTGTCGCGCCAGTACATGCCGTGCATGGTTCCCACCATGATCTCCTGCTGCAGGCATAAAATTGCTGTAACCGCGGTTAATTCGTTTTGAGAAGATCCCAAGCCGCCTGCTATAAGGGCATCATTGCTGGTGATTTGGTTGACGCCCGCTTTACCATAAAGGAACAATCCCTGCGGAGTGCCGAACCACAGGTTCCCTGTCGAGTCGGACGCAAGCGCGGTAATATCCGTGATGGGGGGATAACTCAAAGACGTAAGATTTTCCGTCAGGCTGTCATTTCTGATGCGTGCCAGCCGCAACGAAGTACCGATCCATATGGTGCCGCTTTTGTCAACGTTTATGCAATTGATGCGGCTGCTCGACAATCCGTCATACAGGCCGTAGGCGCGCCAGGCTCCATTGCTCAGGCATGCAAGGCCGTTTGTGGTCCCGATCCACACGCCGGACGTATCGGAGGCAAGCGCCGTCACGGAGCTGCTGATTAACAGGAACGGATTTCGAAGCGTGTCCGACTGCCCTTCGCCGATGGTGAGGGTTACCGGAATGTCAAAATAGCCGTTTGACCGGGTCACCGCCTTTGCAAGGTATGCTCCGGGCGCAAGGTCCTGAAAGAAAAAGGAGCCGTCGGAAGCGCTGACCGGCGCGTAGATGCGGCTTCCCTCAAGTACGATGTACCCGTTTTCCAGGCTCCTGCCCGATGAATACAGCGCGGTGCCCGCGATCGAGCCGCACTTTTCAAGCGCTATCTTCCCGATGGTGTCGCCGGGGTTTCCGGAAATGTAAATTGAATCGCGATAGGCCTTGTTTGCGCCGCTGTCGGCGAACAGGTTGTACCGGCCCGCAAGCACATTGACAAAAAGGTATCTGCCCATGCTGTCGGTCTGTCCGCTGCACAGCATGAACGATCCCGGCGGGGGCTCGAGCTCGTTGTAACCGGCCGGCACGAGCGTGACCCTTGCGCCCGCCACGGGTTTTCCGGTAAGGCCCACGACCCGGCCCGCGGTTCCGTTTCCCGTTTCGGTGCCGCACCGCATGGGCTCGGTGCCGCAGGAAAGCAGCGCAGCGAACACCGGCAATAGGAGTAACGTTCCGAATGTTTTCATCGCTGCGCCCCGCGCGTGGATTTGCTCAACGGGAATATCTGGAAATTTACCTGAAACACGCGGTCGCATTCAGGGTCCATGTTCTCCACCTCCAATATCTCCTTTCTCAGCGTCCTGACCTTGTCCTTGACAAGGGCGAGTCCTTTCTGCGAGAGGCTCACCGTGCAGGTGGAGATGTCTCGTTCGTCGGAAGGAAACCGTTCGATCGCCTCGCCGGCGAGCGCGATGGTTGACTTCTGATAATTCGCGATGGCGATGGACCGCCAGTTTTCGCCGACCGTCACGAACTTGTCGGTGGGCAGATAGCACCCTTTCCCGTCTTTACGGATCATACCGAGCCGGGCAAGCAGCGCGACCGCGCGCTGCGCCTCCCCCGGCGTGATCGGCGGGGCGCACATGCGGCCGAGCGCGCCGTAATCGCCGCAGAATCGGTAATGGCTCAGCAATTCCCGTATTGCAATGTACTTCCACGATTCGAACAGCGCGTAACGGTCCGCGAGCAGGGTGATCACCTCGGACTTGTTGAACGAAACCGCCTTTTCAAAATAAAGTTTTTTTTCCTGGTCGCTCCCGGCCTGTTCGAGGCTTACGAGCAGGCCAAAATACGCGGTTTCCCGCTTGCCAAGCTTGAACACCTCCGCGACCGGCGCGACCATTTTTAAGGTGAGATTCCGCTTTCCCTGAAGGATGCGGACAAAGGTGCTGGCATTGATCCCAAGCCGTCGCGCGATGAACCGGTAGGAGAAGGCCGCATTCACCGCCTTCCGCGCCTTATAACCGTCGCGGAGGAATTCGCGGAACGAAAGGTATGCGAAAACTGATTTCACAAAATGCCTTTATAACGGGTCGCGTTCTTTACCAAATATACCGTCGCAGCAGTTATCCGACAATGTCATACAACAATAAACGTTGCCGGTTTTGGCAACAGTAAAGGGGATCATTCTTTTCTGTTTAAGAGTAGGAATACGTTGCGGAATGTCGTTTTAATGTCGTATTTAACAAAAGGCAGTCTGATTTATGGCAACACTATCGCATGAATCAATCGGTAAGAAAATGATTTACCAAATAAGAAGAATCAGCGGAACGATATTTTAAAATAAAAAAGGCCCGGCGTTAAAACCGGGCCTGACTTTTCGGAAATAATAGTTATCGCCCTAAAATAACGGGAACCTCACGCCGACGCGGATCGCCACGTTGGTGGCCGGGGTCTTGGGGGGCGGAGGGCTGCCGGCTTCGTCTTCGTGGTAATAAACAGGTTTTATATAGCTATTGGGAAATGTTGAATTTGAATAGGTGGTTTGTGTCGTGGTAAAACTCATTTGTTCACAATATAGTTCCCCATACAGAATGATGCTCTCAGTAAGGGGATATTCTGCTCCCAAAGAACCTATAAAGGCCAGGGCTGGATTGTTGCCATCGATTGCTTTTACGGAGTAGTTTGTCGTGGCAGTAGTTTGGGTGATATCCGCCGAAGAAAAAGCGAAATACAGGCCAATGCCGAATCCGGTGTATACATCAAACAGGTCGAATACCTGGAACTTGGGTTTCAACAGCGCCTTGATGCCGAAGGTGGTCCATCCGTAATTAGCAGTCGTTTTGGTTCCAACGCCATCATCCTGGATGCTGCTGATGCCGGGGACCCCGAAATTGAAGCAGAGCCCTCCCTGCACGGCCAGCTTTTCCATAAGCAGGTAGTCGGCCCCTCCTTCGAGCTTGATCCCCCATCCGAAGTTCCGGTAATGGTCTTCACGCTTGATAAGGCTCCCCGCATCGAAGGTCTGCGATGGGTCAAGGTAACTGCCGCCCACGCCGAACCCGTATCCGGTGGTGATATACAGATCGAACTTCTTTTCCGGCCCGTATTTCGCGAAGCAGCCGGCCGCAAGCATCAGCACCGCCATCATCACCCCTGCCCATCGTGCCATGGTCTCTCTCCTTTGTAAAAAGACGCCCCGCGCCTCAGGCATACACGCGGTAATTTATATGAGGAAATATATTATTGTGCGATTCGAGAAGCGAAAGAAAATTCTCGTCGATGCGCTCTTTCTGGATGTCGTCGTACAGCCGGTTGAAGTTCGCGATGTGCTCCTTTGAGCGCCGCACCGCGTATTGCACCATGGTGCCGGTCTTCATGATGAACGCCCAGTCGCTCGACTGCGCGAGCAGGAGCTCGCGCGCCATCTGGTTGAGCGCGCGGTGGAGCACGGCGTCCGGGTCGGTGTGCGCGCGCGCCACCTCCACCATCCGTTCTTCCATTTTGTGAAGGTGCCGGTAGAGCCAGTCGTTGCTGCCCTCGAGCCACACCTCCGAATAGCCCTTGTAGCCCCAGCTCGAGAACGAGGGGCTGCAGAGCTGGTTGCGCGGGTTGGCGGTGAGGTAGTCCGACGCAGTGCACAATGCGACGGTGCTCTGGTCGTAGGCGATCTTGCGCACGAGGAAATCGAGCCATTCGGGCCCTTCGTACCACCAGTGGCCGAACAGCTCCGCGTCGTATGGCGCGACGATGAGGGGCGGCCGGTCCATGATGGAGGCGAGGTATTCCACCTGCTTCTCCCGGTTGAACATGAAATTGCCCGCGTGCTCGGCGGCCTTCGCCAGCGCGGCCTGGCGATCGTAGGGCTCCTTGCGGTCGTTCTTGCCCGTGATCCGGAAGTATTTGATGCCGGTGTTGATGCGCGTGCCGATGGGGTCGATGTAGGGCCTGATGTAATCGATGTCGAGGTCAAAGCCGATGTCGCGGTAGAATTCTCGGTAGTCAAAATCGCCGGGATAGCCCTCCTTGGAGCTCCACACCGATTTCGACGACTCGATGTCCCTGCCGAACGCGGCCACGTGCGTGCCCTTGCAGAACACCGGCGCGAACACGCCGTATTTGGGCCTCGGCTCGCCGAACAGGATGCCGTGC
Source organism: Chitinivibrionales bacterium (assembly GCA_035516255.1). Lineage (NCBI taxonomy): Bacteria > Pseudomonadati > Fibrobacterota > Chitinivibrionia > Chitinivibrionales > Chitinivibrionales bacterium. The sequence goes on from DATJAL010000027.1 coordinate 19,177, forward strand.
GCGTCGCAGAAGAAATAGAGGATGCCCGCCTCCTCGAGGAATTTCTCGAGCCCGTTGTAGTACCCGCACTCGGGCAGCCACATGCCCACGGGCTTCCTGCCGAACGTCTCGCGGTACGACTCGACCGCCACCTGCACCTGGGTCCGCACCGCGTTGGGGTTGAACTGCATGGTCGGAAGGAACCCGTGGGTCGCGCCGCAGGTGATGATCTCGAGCACGCCCTGATCCTGGAGCGCCTTGAAATTCTTGACGATGTCGCAGCCGCTGGCGTCCACGAACATGCGCCGGCAGGCGGTGAATTTGTCAAGATACATCTGCGCCACGGCGTGGAACGCGGGCTCGCTTTTGGTGCGGACGCACTCCTTGCCGGCAAGCTCGATGAGCCGGTCGAGGTGCCGCACGTAGCGCTGCTGCAACAGGCCATCGGTGAGCATCGTGGTGAGCGGCGGGGTCATGGTCATGGTGATCTTGAAGGGCACGCCGTCGGCGGCAAGCTTTTCGAACACCGCGAGGAGCGGAAGATAGGTTTCGGTGATCGCCTCGAACAGCCAGTTTTCCTCAAGGATGTAGTCGCATTCCTGGTGACGCACAAAGGGAAGGTGCGCGTGCAGGACGAGGCAGAGGTGGCCTTTCGGCTCATGAATGGGTGCGGCGGCGTTCATCGTATTCCCAGAAAGAAAGGTGCTGCGGTCACTCAAGCGAACCCGAACCGGAACCCGATCCGCCGGCGGGGCCGCCGGATGATACCCGTGAGGAATTTTCGCTCGATCCGAACCCGCGCCTGAGGCCCAGCCGGATCAGCTCGTCGGTGCAGGCGGTGCTCCATTCCTCGTCGAGCACCGAAGACACGCCGGCGCGCGGCACCTGCACCGCGTTGGAATTGACCGCGCTGTAGAACTTTTTTTCCGGCGTCACGATGCCGCACTGGAGCATGTAGGTGCGGCCGGCCTCCCACACCTTGACGTACCAGCTCGAGGCGTAGGGCGCAAGCTCGATGTCCATCTGGCGCCACGCGTTGGTGCCGTCGTAGAAGATGTCGCTCACGTCAAGCACACGGAGCACCCACGTGGATTTGCTGTATACGTCGGCGCCCACGTGCCGCCGCATGAGTTCGATGGTCTCGCCCGAGACTTCCCAGTAGGCAAAGACCCACTGCTGGTCGCGCGGCAGCGCACGCATGTAGGTTTCGTTGTAGGTGCCGGGGATCTCGGTGGAGAAAAAGTATTTCGGCCCCATGGGCGGTTCCCGGCCAATAGAAAAAACCGGCGCCGATGTTTTTCCAACGCCGTCAGTTGTTTTTTTCGGGGAAGCGGGCTTTTCAATTGCTGTTTGGGACTTCACGATATTCGTTGATGCGGGCCGGCCCGCTTTTTTACTGATTGACGCAGGAGCGGACGCAACAATATCCGGCCGTCCGTTTTTTACGGGCCGCGCTGCGGCGCGTTTTTTAGCGGCCGCACGCGGAGCGGTGCGAGGAGAAGCCCTGTGCATAACGCGGTTTTTTTTCTTCTTGTCCGTCGCTTTTTTTGTTTTTATCGGCATTATCACCTCAAGATAAATCACACCACCGTTGGACGTTGAAAGTTTAATGGTGAAAGTAATTGGGTCAGGTCGTTCAACGTTCAGCTGTCAACTTTGAACTTTTTACCGTTTTTAATACGTCCCTTTTACCGGACTCGCCCACTTATGCCCGCCGTTGAACCCGATCACGATGCGCACCATGTCTTCGCTGTAGTCCTTGAATAGACCGCTCTCGCGTCTGCCGATTTCAAGCCCGAGGTCCAGGATCCCGAACCCCTTGCCCAGCGGAAATCCGGCGCCAAGGCTCAGCGTGTATTCGTGGGAACCTTTTCCCGGAAGCTCCGTGTACCTGATGCCGGCGCGGTAGCGGATCGTTTCCCAGTACCTGGGCATGAGCAAGTTGGGCGCAGGGATGTATTGCGCGCCGAGAGAAAATCCTGTGGTGGTGGCCACACCGGGTTGGGAGAGAACGTCCGGGAATTCCGAAGCCTGCCAGAACCCGAAGTTAACATCGGACGCCGCGAGCCATTCCGGCGAGATGTCCCAGCTGATGCCGAGCGTCAGCGACGGCGGCAGCCGCAGGGAGGCCTTCTGGTCGGTGTAGGTGTTTGCCGCCGGTACGTTGCTGCTGCTCGGATACACCCCGGAAAAGGTCTCCAGGTCGCCGGTGAAAAAGTATTCGCCGGCGGCGGCAAGCTTCACCTTGCCCACGGGGACGAGCACGCCGGCGCGGACGCCGTTGTTCCAGCCGGCAAACAGGGTGCTGTCGCGCGAATCTGTTTCGACGCCCTGATAGTAGATCGTTGACAAACGGGTCTGTTCCGCGTCAAGATAGACGCGTTCGTACGAAAGTCCGATATTGACAAAATGCATAATGTCGTACCCCCATCCCGCCTGCCACGACACCAGCCCGCCCCGCGCCGCAAACCCAAGCAGAATACTGTCGGCGTAGCCGCTCACCGTTTTGCTCCTGAAAAAAGCGCTGCGGTCTCCGCGCAGGTCGTACGAAAGCCCCATGGTACCGGCAACGCCGAACGGGATGCCTATGGACACCTGCGAGGGGGTGAAGGAAAGGAAATTCGAATGCTCGCCGGCGTCGGAGATGCGGAGCATGTCCACCGAAAACAGCGCGGAAAAAACGGTGCGGTCGATGGTGCCAAGGTTGGCGGGGTTCTTGAGCATGACGCTGTGCTCCCCCGCCACCGCGCTTCCCGCGCCGCCCATGGTGAGCGTCATCCCGGAATTCGTCTGCACCGGCACGCCGTAGGGAAACGTGATCCCGAGGAGCGACTGGCCTACCACGGAGGCCGCGATTGCCGCGCACAGAATGACAAGAAATAAGTTGCGCATCATTGCGTCCGCTGCCATTGAGGATTGGAAAACACCACATCACAGGTGGCGGCCTTCTTGTTCTCTAAAATCAACCGCGAAAAATGGACATCGGGTTTGACAAACAGGTACAGATATCCCGTTGACGGTTTTCCCGTGTTGTACAGGTCCTGGAGAAACACCGCCAGCTGAAGGGAAAGCTCCGTCGGAGTGGGGTTGACGGTTATGAACGCGCTCTTCAACCACCCCTCATTGATGCCCGTTGTCATGACGGAGCTCAGGGAATCCCGCGTGCCAAGGTTGTTGGCGCGTGAACCGGTTATCTGGTGATCGAACAGACCGTAGACGACCGTTCTTGTCGTGTCAACTCCGACTCTTTCCCACAAAGGATCCGTGGCATTCAACGGGAAAGTCACGTTCTGCACGATCCTGAAGATTTTCCCGTTTCCCGCCGTTCCCATGGAATCCCACAGCGGCCGCAGGTCCATGGTGAGTTCAATGAACCGGTCGGCCTGCCATGACGCCACGAGCGAATCCGCGGGAAGCGGTTTTTTTTCGGAAACGCAGATGTCGTAGTAAGGGCTTAAAACGATGGTGTTCTGCGGCGTAAGGTCGGTGGGATGCGCGCGGTAAAAGATCTGGAACGCGGGCTTGCCGCTGAACCGCACGAGGCCGCCGCCCGACGCCTGCACGCTCACCGCGCCGATGAATTTCTCCGTTGAATCGTGGACAAAGGTCGTGTCGAAGCGAGCGTAACGGCTCGTGTAATACGTGATCACGGCGGAATCGCCGTTCCTTGCCGCTTGAACCGCATCGACCCTGTTCACGGGGAAAAGCGTGTCCCAAGTAAACGAGGTGACGGGGGGCGGCGTGCTGAAATGCTCGGCCATGACGGCGAAAATCGCCGTGTCTCCATATATCGCAGGCTTCAAAACCACCACGGAATCAATGCCGGTAAAGAGGCCGACGGTCCGGACAGCCGTGTCCGCGGTATATACCGTATCTATTTCCGCGATATACTTTACGCGGGTGGTGGAATCGGACGCCTCGGTCCTCAGCAGGGAGATCATGCCGAGTCCGAGGGAAATGTTAAAGGTGTCGTGCGCAACGGCGCGGTTAAAGGTGATCGTGGTGCAGGGCAAAAAATTCTGGGTCACGGTGAGATCGTTGCGAACCAGCGGAAAACATTTGCGCGAGCAGAGAAACACCTGGATGGTGTTGGTGTTCCCGTATTGCCAGTCGTTGTTCGTCGAATCGTAGTACAGCAGAAGATTGATGCTGTCGGCAATGCCGTTGGCCTCCGTGCGCAGGCTTGTCAAGATGGACGTGGACGCGTGCAATTCAGCATAGCCGAACGCGCTGTCGTCGCCCAGGCTTCCGGCCAGAAACGTGAGCGGATGGTCGCCGGACTTTACCACAAACGTGCTTGTGTCCGCCCCGCCCAAAACAATGCTCTTTGCACTGACGATTGGGATGTTGAGGCCGCTCACCGATTTAAATCCCGCCGTAAGCGCCGTGAGGCTCGAATCAACGCTGTCCAGCACCTGTTTGCCCAGGTCGGTTGACGGCGAAAAGGGCGACGTGCACGAAAGCACAAAAACGATGAACAATCCGAAAACCAGTGCCGCCATTGAATGTGTTTTCATCAGTTATGCCATAAATTGGGAAAAAAAAGCGGAAAACCGACGTTTAAATAATTGTGATAATATAGGTTTGCAGTTTAAAAATGTCAAACCCATTATCTACGGCTTTGTAATTACGTTCGGGCGCCCAATTATTATATGGTTTTTTACCGTGGCACCGCGGCAGCATCAATTACTATATTATTTTTACAGAGACGGCTTGAAGACATTGAAGAATCCCGGCCCAAAGCGGCGGGGATTCTTCCCTGGCTATGGAAACAGAATATAGTCGCCCGCAAACCCCGCGCCGAGTCGCGGGGAAGACGCGGGCCGTGCCATTCAATTCCGACACTGCCATTTGCAAAGCGGGACCTTTTATATTTATGAGCACGCTGGTTAAACGGCCGGACGAGTGCGACGCTCTTGTCGTTGACGATGAAAAAGTCATCTGCGACCTGATGGAAACGACACTCAAGGCGGTCTGCCGCGTCACCACCTGCGGCAACGGCCGCGACGCACTCGAGCTCATCAAATCACGCAGCTTCGACATCGTAATCGCGGACGTCAAGCTGCCCGACCTTTCCGGACTCGACGTATTGCGCGAGGCGCGCGGGAAGGACGAATACACCGAACTCCTGGTCGTCACGGGTCATGATTCCGTCGAGACCGCAGCCGAGGCCGTGACCGTAGGCGTTTCATCGTACCTTCTCAAGCCGCTGTCGCTCGACGATCTCCGCTACCAGGTTGAAAAGTCCATCGCCAACCGGCTTTTCCACCTTAAAAGCGTCATGCTCCTGCGGCAGACAAACCATATCGAACCCGACGTCAAAGTGCATGTCAACGATGTCACCTCGCTGTTCCTTTTTTCACACCGGCTGATGCTCTCGCTCGAAATCCCCGAGGTGATGCGGACGGTCCTTTATGAGGTGAACCGGCGCACCGGCTCGCTCTTCAGTGCCGTCGGGGTCCGTTGCTGCGGCATCAGCGAGCTGTTCGCCATGCCGGGCGCATGCCCGGCGGACTCCGGCGCCATCAGGAAGGCAATTATTGACAACTGGGACAAGGCATTCCCCTTCCTTGACGTTGCCGCGTTCGCCAGGGGCGCGCTCCACCTCTCAATCCTCGGCGGCAGGCGCGGCACCGCCGCTTTTCCGGAAAAAGCAGCCCCGTTCGTACTGCCGCTCACCGTCATGGGCAACCATATCGGCGCGCTCGCCGTTTTCGGTAAAAAGGGATATTCTCCCGCGCCCGACGAGCACCAGTTTCTCCACGTGTTCACGTCGTTCATCTCCTCGGTCATCGAGCATTCGTACCTCGACATGCATTCCAAGCTGCTGGCGCGCACCGACGGGCTCACCGCCATCGCCAATCACCGCTCGTTCCACGAAATCCTCGGCCGGGAGATCGCCCGGGCCGACCGGAGCGGCGCCGTGTTCGGCCTCATCTTCATGGACATCGACGATTTCAAGAAAATCAATGATGCGCACGGCCACCTGGTGGGCGACGCGGTGCTCAGGCACCTGGTCTCACGCGTGCTTGACATGATCCGGCGCGCCGACGTCTTTGCGCGGTACGGCGGCGAGGAATTCGCGCTCATCCTGCCAGACACCGGGGCCGAGGGCGCCGCGATCCTGGGACGGCGGCTGTGCAAGGAAATCTCGGCGGTGCCGTACGACCATCCCCGGAAAAATATCCCCTACACGGTCAGCCTGGGCCTCTCCATGTACAACGGAAAAAATCCCAAGCCCAAAGACCAGCTCATCGGCGAAGCGGACAAGGCGATGTACCAGTCGAAGGCCGACGGCAAGAACCGATTAACGGTGAGCTGATGCGGGCACCGTGATAAAATTTTTTGAAATATTTCGAGAGATGCTACTATCTAACAAGGTATGAAACGTCATTCTTTGGAGCAAGAAACTCCATACATGAGAGAGAATAAGGTAATCCGTATTTTTCTATGACGCATCCCCTGCTTCGCCTGATCGTCTACACCTACAGCATGATCATGGAATCCGCCAGGCTCATGGCGCTTTTTCTCTTACGCCCCACGCCGCTGTGGCATAAATGGGACATCGCTTCCCGCGCCGCGATTCCGCTGCCGCGGCCCGGTCGCGCCTCTTCTTCCGCGGTGTGGATCCACGCCGCATCGCTCGGCGAGTGCAAGCTGCTTGCCAGGTTTCTCGCCATGCTGCGCAACAGACACCCAGGCCAGAAATACGTGCTCACCGCGGCCACGCGCACGGGCGTTGATTACCTCAGGCAATGCGGCGGGGACGACATCATCGCCGCGGGATTTTTGCCGCTGGACACGCTCCACCTCATGAAATCCCTTCTGTCAACATTCTCGGTCTCGCGCGTGTGGCTCATGGAAACGGAGCTGTGGCCGGCCATGCTCCTTGCCTGCCGCGACCGGCGCGTGCCGGTGGGGCTCGCAAACGCGCGCATCGAAGAAGACTCGCTCGCATGGTACCGGCGCTTTGCCTGGCTGCTGTCCCCGCTGTTGCGCTATCCCGACGCGGTGCTCGCGCAGAACGAAGCCTACGCGGCCCGGTTCGCCCGGCTCGGCGTGGCGCCCGCGGCGATACGCGTGACCGGTAACCTCAAAAGTTATGTTGCCATACGGCCGACGCCGAGGGAAGAACGGACCAGACTCCGCGGCGACATGGGTATTTCTTCGCAGGAAACCTGCATCACGGCCGGCTGCCTCCACGCCGGAGAAGGCGCGGTTGTCAAGGACGCCCTCGACGCCCTGAAACGCAGGGGGATTTCCGCCCGGTGTATCGTGGTGCCGCGGCACCTCAAAGACGGCGCAGCGCTCGCCCGGGAGCTGGGCAACGGGACCCTGCGCCTGCACGACATGAGCGCGCCGCACGGATGGGACGTGTGCATCGTGGAAAAAATGGGCGTACTCGAGGCCATGTATAAAATCGCGGACGCGGCAATCGTGGGCGGCACCTTTGACACCACCGGCGGCCATAACATGTGGGACGCGGCGCAGTTCGGCATCCCGCTTTTTTTCGGGTCCAACTACCGCACCCAACAGGAAAGCGGCGACACGCTTCTCGGCGCCGGGGTCGCGTTTTGCGCCGGCAACGGCCGGGAGCTTGCCGGGCTCATCGCTCAGGCGCTGCGCGGCAAGGAAAAATTCCAAAAGGCGCAGGCCGCGTTTTCCGCCGCGATAAACGGCAAAAGCCATTCCATCGAAGACCTCATCCCATGAACAACCTTTTTTCCGGTTCCGGCGGTCTGCAGCTCCGTTTTGTCTTGCTCGCGGGCGACGACATCACCAGCCGCGAGCTCGCCGCCGCCGACCTCATCGCCGCGGTTAAAAAGCAGCAGCCCGGGGCCGAGGTGCACCGCTACGGCGGCCAGGATGCGCCGTTCGATGAATTCTGCGAAGGCATCCTCACGCCGTCGCTGCTGTCGCCGCTGCGCGTTTTCGTGATCCCGGACGTGCACCTTCTTGACGACAAGGAACTCGGGCAGCTCGCCGCGGTTTTCGGCGCCGACGCGGCGGACGCGCTCGTGGTCATGGAGACCGAAAAGCTGCGGGCCGCGAAAAAATCAAAGGAAGCGGCGCTGTCCAAGAAATACGGCGCCTGGCTCGGCGATTTTGAGGAGCGCGCCGTGAAGGAGCCGCAAAAGTTCCTCATCGAAACGTTCCCCAGGCCGCCCGATTATAAAATGGCCGAATGGGTCGGGGCGCAGGCGGCGCACCTGTTCGGGAGGCGCATCACGAGGGACGACGCCGAGCATCTCGTTGACCTCGTGGGCGCCGACACCGCGGTGCTGCATTCGGAGCTCCAGAAGATAGACCTTTTCCTCGAGCCCGCGGCGGCGATAAGCCGCGCGGTGATCGATACGGTCGCCGGCGCTACCCGGCAGGCGACCCAGTATGAACTCGCCCAGGCCCTCGGCGAGAAAAACATGGCGCGGGCGCTGGAGATCATCGAATCCATCTACGCCGCGAGCGTGTATCTCCCGCCGTACGTGGGCGCGGTGTTCCGGCATTTCTGGTCGTTGTTCAGGATATCGGAATTTACAAAGGCGAATCCCGGAACGCTCAGGAACTACCGATCCGTCGGACGGCAGCAGCAGAACGACGCGGCGCTCGAGATCGCCGTGGCGGCCGCCGTCCTTTCGGCGGGCCAGCAGGGCCGCCTGTTTCCGGCCGTTATAAAGCCGCGGCTGATCGAACAGGCGCTGTCGTTCACCGCCGGCCAGTACAAGCGGATTTTCTGCCTGCTCGCCGAATTCGACACGGGGCTCAAGACGGGAAGGTACGACGATTCGAAGGCGGGGTTTCAGGTGTTCTGCTACCGGATCGTGAGGGGCGGCCAGAATTGACAATTAAGAATCAATGACCAGAGGGTTCACCCACGCGCGGGCTTTACCAAGGGAAAAATCAGGATCATTGCTTTTAACCGAAACAGAACCGTTTCATGCGCTATTTCTTCCGCGTCGAATACGACGGCACCGGATTTGGCGGGTGGCAGTCGCAGACCAACGCGCCGAGCATCCAGGACGCGCTGTCCAGCACGTTTGCGACCGTGCTTCGTTGCGAATGCACGGTGACCGGGGCGGGCCGTACCGACGCGGGCGTGCACGCGCGCGCACAGGGCGCGCACGTTGACGTTCCGGTGCCGATCGACGTTGCGAAATGCGAACACTCGCTGAACGCCGTGCTTCCCGACGGCATCTGCGTGTACGGCATGCAGCGGGTCGCAGACGATTTCCACGCGCGGTATTCGGCGAAGAAGCGGCGCTACAAGTATTACCTTGCCGAAAGGAAAAAGCCGCTTTTTTACAAAAGGGTATGGATGGTGTTTTACGACGTGGACTGGGACAAGGTGCAAAAAAATATCCCTCTGCTGCTCGGCACGCATGATTTCTCCGCCTTCTGCTCGAGCGACACGACCACCGAAAACATGGTATGCGCCGTTTCGGAGGCATCGCTTTCGCTGGAGGCCGGCAACAGGGTATTTTTAATAGCCGCCGACCGGTTCGTGTATAAAATGGTGCGCTCCATTGTGGGAACGCTCATTGACATCGGAAGAGGAAGGCTGGACACGACGATCAGGGACATTATCGAAAGTAAAGACCGAAAAAAAGCCGGCGAAACCGCGCCGGCGTGCGGGCTTGTGCTTGATTATGTGGAATATCCTGGGATTAATGACAATGTATAAAAATATTCCGGTAAAGTTAAAAAGATGTTGTATAACTGACTTTTCGATTGGAGTCACGATGGCGATTGACAAAATATAAGTTCGCCGACGGGCCAGGGCGGTCCGGCAACGAGGCGTATAGCCGAGCCCGAAAGGGGGCCCGCCGCCGTCTTCGGCGGGGCGCCCGGTTTTACTTTATCTTTTTTAGAAAGAACCACCATGCAAAAAAGAATTTTATCGTCGTCCGCCGGGAAAACGGGGCTTTACATTCTTTTCCTCGTTCTCGGCCTCATCGTGGGAGGAATTGCGGGAGCGGAAATTTTCAAACGGTATAATAAGGCCGGGGAATCGCAAACGGCCCTGTTGCAGAAAGCCGACACCGCCTCGGCAGCGGCGCTGGAAGCAAGCCATGGCGCAAACATTCCGGCCGTTGAGGGCACGCGCTCGAATGCCATCGTGCGGGCCACGAAAATGATCTCGCCGTGCGTGGTGGGCATCACCGTGACGCAGCTGCAGGTGGTACGGCGCTCCTATTCCTCCGACGAGTTTTTCGATTTCTTCTTTGCGCCGGAGCTCGTGCCCCGCGTCAAGGAGGTCGAGCGCATGGGTTCGGGCTTTCTGTTTTCCAGGGACGGCTTCATTCTCACCAACTACCATGTCGTTGAAGGCGCGCAGAAGCTGTTCGTGACGTTTTCGGACGGCCACCAGGCCGAGGGCCGCGTAGTGGGCGTGGACCCGCAGACCGACCTCGCCGTGGTGGCGGCCAAGGGCGACAATTTCCCCTTTGCAAAGCTCGGCAGCTCCGACAACCTCATGATCGGCGAATGGGCCATCGCCATCGGCAACCCGTTCGGGTTCTTCATCAACGACGCGCGGCCCACCGTGACCGTGGGCGTCATCTCGGCGGTCGACCGCAACTTCGCACCGAGCGAGGGCGTGTATTACCAGGGCATGATCCAGACCGACGCGGCCATCAACCAGGGCAATTCGGGCGGGCCGCTCGTGGACGCGCTCGGCGAGGTGATCGGCATCAACACCTTCATCTTCACCGGCAGCGATTCGTACCGCGGCTCCATCGGCATCGGCTTCGCCATCCCCATCGACCGGGCGAAGCGCGTTTCAAAGGAGCTCATCGCCTATGGAAAACGCCGCATGATCTACACGGGCATCTCGGTGCAGGACCTCAACCGCTCCCTCGCGCTGGCGCTCGGCTACGACCGCACCACCGGGGTTGTCATATCGGAAATCACCAAGAAGAGCCCGGGCGAAACGGCAAAACTCACCCGCGGCGACATCATCGTGCAGATGGGCGGACGGGAGATCAGGTCGTCGGCCGACATCGGCGGGTTCTTTCTCGATTATTTCGTGGGCGACACGGTCGGCATCTCCTACGTGAGAAAAGGAAAAACTTACAACACCACGATCGTGTTGGGAGAGTACAAGGGGCATTGATTATTTACAATGCGATATAACCACCGCATAAAAACTATATTTAGAGTAACTTTTTCGTCCGTTGTTGGCGTTGTCATCCCCGAGCCCGATCGGGGATCCATTCGGGAAAAATGGATTGGCATGAACCCAAACTCCCGCAGTGTTGCATGCAGTTATAGTCGTTTTCCCGCGTACGCGGGAATGACATGATGGCGAGCGGTCATCCGACAAATTTTTTTAAATCGCCCGGAAGGAAATAAATTATGGCAATCGGCTTCAAAGACAGAAACATCTGGACCCTGATCCTCATCGTCATCGTGGGCATCCTCATCGGCGCATACCTCAGCACGCTGTTCACCCTCATCCCGGGATCCAGCAACGTGGTGAAGAACCTGTTCACCTACAATATCAGCTTCGGGTTCGGCGACTTCGTAAACAACAAGCCGCTCCTCATCGACCTGGCCGCGATCAAGTTCCAGCTCGGGTTCCAGATGAAATTCAACCTGCTCTCCCTGGTCGGCGTGGCCCTGAGCCTCTACCTGTTCAGATGGTACCGGTAACACGGGGCGCTGCTCAATGAACTTCTTTGACGGGCCCGTGTCGGGCGTTGCCGAACAATGCAGCAAGGGAAAAATCTCGAGCAAAGAGATCGTTTCGCGCGCGCTCGGCCTTATTGCCGAACGCGACAAGGGCATCCATTCGTTCATCTCGGTCCAGCCCGAGGCCGCGCTCGCCCGCGCAGAAGAGCTTGACAAACTCCCTGCTCCGGCAAAAAACAAAATGCCCCTGTTCGGCATTCCGGTCGCGGTGAAAGACAACATCTGCACCGAGGGCACGGCCACCACCTGCGCCTCGAAGATCCTCGAAAATTTTATCCCGCCCTACAACGCAAGCGTCGTGGAGGCGCTCATTGCCGCAGGCGCCGTGATCGTGGGCAAGACCAACCTCGATGAATTCGCCATGGGCTCGAGCACCGAAAATTCATTTTTCGGCGTGACAAGAAATCCCAGCAACCCCGACTATATTCCCGGCGGATCGAGCGGCGGCAGCGCGGCCGCCGTTGCCGCGGGGTTCGTGCCGCTCGCGCTGGGATCGGACACCGGCGGCTCCATACGCCAGCCGTGCTGCCACTGCGGTGTTCCCGGGCTCAAGCCCACCTACGGCAGGGTGTCGCGCTACGGGCTCGTGGCGTTCGCGTCGTCGCTCGACCAGATCGGCCCGATCGCCGCCGACGTACGCGACCTCGGGCTGCTGCTTTCGGTGATATCCGGACCTGACAAACGCGACTCCACCTGCGCTGGCAAGCGGTTTGAAAACGATCCGCTTCTTTACAAGAGCGACATGAAGGGCCTCACCGTCGGCGTGCCCAAGGAATATTTCGGCGAGGGGCTGTCCGCGGAGGTGCGCCGCCTCATCGAATCGGCCATGGCGAAATTGAAAACCGCGGGCTGCGCCTTCGTCGACGTGTCCCTCCCCAACCTCGGGTACGGCATCGCCACCTACTACATCGTGTGCACGGCCGAGGCGTCGAGCAACCTCGCGCGTTACGACGGCGTCAAGTACGGGTATCGCGCGAAAGACCCGAAATCCCTCATCGACATGTACCAGACCACGCGGCGCGAGGGGTTCGGGCCGGAAGTAAAGCGCCGCATCATGCTCGGCACCTACGTGCTGTCGTCGGGCTACTACGACGCCTATTACCTCAAGGCGGCCCGGGTGCGCACGCTCATCGGCCGCGACTTCGACGGCGCGTTTACAAAATGCGACGCGGTGATCTCCCCGGTCTCCGCAACGCCCGCGTTCAGGATCGGCGAAAAAACCGACGATCCGCTCCAGATGTACCTCACCGACATCTACACCGTGTCCGCCAACCTCGCGGCTATCCCCGGCATCTCGGTCCCGTGCGGCAGCGCGGGCGGCCTTCCCGTGGGCGTGCAGTTCATGGCGCCAAAATGGCGGGAAGACACGCTGATCAGACTGGGGTTTACGGTGCAGGAATTGACGAAGAGTAAATAATATTAATAAAAATAGTATTGGAGGGGGAAGTCTCCCCCTGGCCCCCGGCTTCCGGCGCACCTTAATTGCTATTAATAAATTTTTTCAAGAGTGCGCCGGCGATCCGGGGGCACACCCCTCCTGGGTGCGGCCGGGTACCGTGATTTGCAGGATTCACCCATCCGCTGGGAGCACCCGCGGACGATTGCTAAAAAAGAATTTGCAAACGTCACCCTGGGCCTGTCAAGGGGTTGCTGTCGTCCAATAACCTGATTACTTTCCACGGCTGACTTGCGACAGACCTGTTTCCGCTCCCCTTTCCCTGATTCGGGGAAAGGGGGCGGGGGATTCGTTTTACTGATTGTTCTTTGCTGACTGCTGGCCGGTGACCGCTGTCCGCTGATTTCATTCCTCTATCCTGACTGAAACCGTTGCCTCACTGTTTAGACCATGTAAAGGACACATTCCTGCATCCTCTTTAATTATTTTTATCCTATCATCTATGGATTCCAAATCCATAAAAAATCTTCTCTTCCTGTTAAGCATATCAACCGGCGTAGTCTTGATTTTTTCCTCCTGCGCCGCTTCCTACCGCGCCGTCACCGACTCCTCGGGAAAAATCCATTACTACGTTCCCGCGAACTACGATTACCGCAAGGATTACAAAGTGCCTGAAGATAAATTGAAAAAAATCACCGACTCCTATCTCGGCGTGCGGTACAAAAACGGCGGCATGGACCGCTGCGGGTTCGATTGCTCGGGCTTCGTGTGCGTGGTGTTCAGGGAGCTCAACCATGCAAGGCTCCCCCGCTCCACCCGGCAGCTCAAATGGCTCGGCCGCGGTATTGCGGTGCGCGACGCGAGGCCCGGCGACCTGATGTTTTTCAAGGGCGGCGTGTTCAACGCGGTCAACCACGTGGGCATTTACATGGGCGGCAATTCCTTCGTCCATGCGAGCACATCAAGCGGCGTGCGGTACGACAGGCTTGACGACGAGTATTACACAAAGCATTTTGCAATGGTAAGGAGGATTTTCTGATGAAGATCGCGTTTGCAGGGGAAAGGGGAGCGTTTGCGGAGCTTGCCGCGGCCCAGTATTTCGGGCCGGCCCACTCGCTGGCACCGGTGCCCGAGTTCGAGGACGTGTTTGTGGCGGTGGAGCGCGGCAGGGCCGCTCAGGGCATCATTCCCATAGAGAACTCGCTCACCGGCAGCATCCACCAGAACTACGACCTGCTTCTGGAAGGCGATCTCTCCATCACCGGCGAGATATTTTTACGGGTCTCCCATTATCTCATCGCAAACCACGGGGTGAAGCCGCACAACGTGATGCGCGTGTATTCACACCCGCAGGGGCTTGCGCAATGCAAAAAGTTCCTCAGGAAAATGCCCCAGGCCGAGCGCGTTCCCGTGTCCAACACCGCGGCGGCGGTGCGCAAGATAAAGGACTGCCGGCTCCTTGACGCAGCGGCAATCGCCTCGCTCCAGGCCGCGATCGATTACGACATGAACGTTCTTGCCAAGAACATCGAGGACAACAAGGCCAACATCACCCGGTTCCTCATCCTGTCCAAAAAAGCCGCGCCATTGCCGCGGCGCAGCGCCGGCCTCAAGACCTCGGTGGTGTTCTCGCTCAAGAACATGCCCGGCGCGCTGTTCAAGGGCCTGAGCGTGTTCGCGCTGCGCGACGTCGATCTGCTCAAGATCGAATCGCGGCCGGTGCACGGCAAACCCTTCGAATACCTGTTTTACCTCGACTTTGCAGGCGGGAGCGGCGAGGAGCGCCAGGCAAACGCGCTCAACCACCTGCGGGAGATCACGGTGTTCTGCCGGGTGCTCGGCTCGTACGAGCGGGGAAAGCTGGTGCACCCGGAGTATAAAAAAAGGTAGGCCGGTTGATGCGTTGACGGAGAGCAATCACGGCGAGAGGAGCGGCAAAGTTGACAAAGGCGACTGAAAGGCTTCCTACCTTTTACCATATCCGGGGCAGTCCTGCGGAAGCGGCCGGTCCTTCTTGCGCTGGAAAAGGTAGATAAAACCGGTATTTTTCTTGGTTTTATAAAAGGAGGCAAATTCATAGGGGCCCGTTCGCTGGGATTGCGCCCCCATCAGCTGTTCGAACTGCACCAGGTCACTGCTGCCCAAGTCGTTGATGATAAACACCACGATTCCCTTTGAGACACATCGCAGCGGGCTGTTGTTCGCCCCCACTTCGCGAAATAATACTATCTTCCCCGACGCCTCTTCGCCCAATTGGTAGGAAAAATATGCCAGCGAACGGCCGCAGATAATCACGTCGGCCGGCTTTTCCATCTTGCGCAGCGCGCCGAGAACCTGCTTCCTCGCTTCCTGAATTATCGTGTCGGCCATGACGTTCAACACCGTTGTTTTTATGACGTCGTGCCTGAATCCGAAGTTCAGCAGGGCGATGAATGTCGCGGTGTAAATCAGCCTGTTTTTGATCCATTCGGCCATGGCGACCGTCAGGTACAGGCAGCACAGGAGCATGGGAAACGAAAGAAACCGCACGTGGACGATGACGGGCTTGACAAAAGACATGAGCCAGAAGGCAAGAAACGGCAGCAGGAAGAGCGCGGCCAAGAGCAGGTGATCGTCGGTACGCTTCCGGACCACAAAGTAGCACAGCCCCGCCAGGCCCGCCAGGTGCACGGGCCAGAAGAAGCTGCTTATCACATTGTCAAGCGTGGCGGGCCAGTATCCCGCAAAGGTCACCGGCGCAAGCATGAGCGACGCCATATAATCCTGCGTCACGTCGCCGGAGTAGGTGGCGGACCCCGCAATGCGCAGGTCGACCAGGGCCCACACCAGCGGCGCCGCGAACGCGAGCGCGTACCACCAGGAGAATCCCCGCTCCCGCCTGAACCGCGAAACCAGCATGACGAGGGCGGGGACCGCCCACGCCTCGGGGCGCACCAGTCCTGCGCCGAGAAAGAAGAGAGAGGCCTGCAGCGGCCGTTTTTTTATGAATGCGTAGGCACCGCCGAGCAGGAGAAAGAAGTACAGCATGGGGTAATATGCCGACAGGATGAACTCGGGCAGCACCGTGGTGTTGCAGGCGATAAACAGGACGAACGCGGCCAGCCCGGTCCAACACGACGCGCCGAAATGCACGGCGAGTTTCATGAGCAGCCAGAGCACCCCGGCCCCAAACGCGCACATCACGGAATACAGCGCGCCGTGCCATAAAAGACCGCACAGCACAATAAACAGCGGTTTAGGCGTTTCGGGCGGAAGTCCGTAGTGATGGCCGAGGATGTTGAGCCACATTATTTTGTAGCTGAAAAAGGGATCCTCGCGCTTGCCGCCGAACACGAGCGGCAGAAGAAGAAGCACAATATAGGCCGCCATGAAGATGATAATAAGTTTGAAATCGTACGGCCGTGAAGCGTTCCTCTGTTTCTTCATGTCAACGTTTACGGCGGCTGTGTCGTTGCGTTTTTTCACCCTGCGGCCTCCAATGAAACTATATGGTCTTGCGAGGTATTTGTCAACGTTATGGTTCAGGAGAAAATGCCGTCGGCCTTCACCGCGCTGAACATTGTCAAGAAAGGTTTGCCTCGGCAGAAGAGTTTCCGCTCAACATTCCGCCGGCACGAGGACGCCAGGATTTACGCCGTCCGATTGAATGAGCGGGCCGCTAATGAACCGTCTCCACGTCCAGCACCACGAACGTACCCGGCAGTATGGCCGGACGCGGTTTCGGGTTTTCGGGCGTCGGCGCCGGCGCAAGACCGAAATCGGCGGTCGGCAGATACAGGTGATGTGTCTTTTCATTAATCGTAACGGTGCGCGCGCCCTTCTGCGTGGCCACGGTCTCCAGCACCGTGCAGGCGCCGTCCTTCTCTTCCTGCACCACCGTGAGGGTACCGTCGCCGCACGATGCGTAGGCGCGTTTGTAAACAGGATCGAACGCCGCGCCGTCGCAGTGGTCTCCGATGGGAAGCGAGGCAATCACCTTCCCGCTCTTCACGTCGGCAACAACCATGCGCTTGTTCCCGCAGCCGATAAACAGAAGACTCTTTGCATTGTCGAGCGCTATTCCGGTGGGGCTCTCGCCGGGCGCGATGGAAAAGCTCCTCACCGTTTTCATCGCCTTGGTGTCGATCACCTCCACCAGGCTCTTGTCCTCAAGATTGACGTAGAGCAGCCCCTTCCCGTCGCTTGCCGGGAACTCGGGCTTGCCGTCGAGCGCGACGGTCGCCGCCACGTTGCACGTTTTCGCGTCGATCACCGTGGCGTTGGCGCTCCTGCCGTTGAAACAGAACACCGCATGGGAAAACGCGTCGTATATCATTGCATCCGGTCCCGCGCCCGTCGCCGCGATTTTCCGCAGTACCTTGAGGGTTGACAAATCAAAGACGGTAATCGATGTGTCCTTACCGTTGCTGGTGAACCCTTTTCCCGCGTCGGCCGCGATGACCGCGGCGTGCACACCTTTGGTGTCGGGGATCACACCGAGAAGTTTTCCGGTTTTGCCATCCATCACCTGGACCATGGTCGCATGGGAAACAAACACGCGCCCGGTGGCGCTGTCGGCGGTGATGATGTCCCACCCGCCGTCGCCGTCGAGGTGGAATTTGTTGGCGATCCGGTAATGAGAACCGGCCGTTTGCGCCGACACCTGGACATAATAGGAAAATATCGTGGCGGCAATTACGAAAATAACCGTCATTTTTTTCATGGGTTCCTCCCTGTGTTACCGATAATCCTGCAGACGCAAAAACTTTCGGACATGTCTTTTACGAGGCTACGCCCCTGCCGCAAACTCCCGCAGCCGCCTTCCCGACTTCATATGCTCTGCCAGTCGCATCAGTTCCGGTTTTGCATGGAAAAAAAGCGCCTTGAAGGCCGGACAGAGGACATTGAGTCCCGGCTCGCCGTCCGCGGTGAAGGCCGTCCGGTCCTTGGGGCACCCGCCGTTGCAGAACGCAAGCGCGCCGCACTGCCGGCATTGCCGGGGAAGCGAGTCACGCTTGGCCGCCCCGAACCGCTTCATTGCCGGGTCGGACGCCAGGTCGCGCAGCGATTTGTCTCTGATATTCCCGATCAGGTGCTGCGGATCCGCGAAATGGTCGCATGCGTAAAAGCTCCCGTCGTGCTCCAGCACGGCGGCCTCGCCGCACGCCGGACGGAACAGGCACAAGGCGTGCGGCATGCCGTACAGCGGCCGCAGGGCCTCGTCGAATATCTGGACCACGATGCGCCCCACGTCCTCGCGTATCCAGCGGTCGAAGACGCGGCACAGGAACGCCCCGATATCCTGGGGTCCGGCGCAGAGCCTGCCCGCCCCGGTGAGCGGCAGGAACTGGAGGTAGGCGGCACCGATGCTCCGGAAGAAATCGTAGGTTTTGTCGGGCTCGGCCGTGTTGACGGAATGGAGAACGCACAGCACGTTGCAGAAAACGCCTCGCTCCCTGAGCAGGCGGTATGCCGCCACGGCCCGCTCGTGCGTGGGGCGGCCGTCCGCCGCCCGTCTGAAACGATCGTGGAATTCCTGCGGCCCGTCGATGCTGAGGCCGACCGAAAATCCCTCTTTGGCAAGAAAATCCGCCCAAGCGGCGTCGAGGAGCAGGCCGTTGGTTTGCAGGCCGTTGGAAAAGGTCCGTCCGGCGGGCGCGTGCGCCCGCTGCAGGCGTATAATCGTGCGGAAATAGTCCAGCCCCACGAGCGTTGGCTCTCCGCCGTGCCATTCGAAGTGAGTGGCGGGGCCCGGCGACGCCTCGAAGCGCTGCCGGATGTACCGCGCGAGCAGCTCGCCGGACATGCGGCGCGGCCCGGCCGGGAACAATTTCTCTTTGTCAAGGTAATAGCAGTACGTGCAGCGCAGGTTGCAGGCGGGGCCGGCCGGCTTGGCCATCACCAGGCATTCGGGGGCATGTTCCAACGGCGGCCGCCTAGTCCGACAGGGTCTTTTGGAAAAACGCCAGAAGCCTCACGAACGCGTCTCGCACCGCCTTGACGTTATAAGAAGGCCCGTCGTCGTTGAAGAAGGAATGGTTCGCGCCGTCGTACACGAAACGCTCGTATTGTTTTCCCGCGGCGCGCATCGCCTTTTCAAACACGGGTATGCCGGGGTTGATGCGGGTATCGTTGCCGGCGTAGAAGCCGATCACGGGGCACCGTATGGAATGGATTTTATCGGCCGGCGGCGTGGCGCCGTAGAACACCGCGGCGCCGGAAATTTCGGGCTCCTCGCAGGCAAGAAGCGCCGACAGTCCGCCGCCCATGCAGAAGCCCACGCATGCCACTTTCTGGCCCTTGGTCTGGGGCTGCGCGCCCCTGAGGTGGCGGAAGGCCTCCCTGAGCCGGGCAACGTACGGGGGCAACCGTTCCGGCCCGCCGAAAATCTGACCGTAAGTCTCGCCGATCTGCTTTCGATCGGCGTCGGGCAGCTTTGCCATCTCGGCATCCCGAATTGCAGGATTGGCCATGGCGCCCGGCGGCAGCTGCCGCATGAACCTCACTGCCTTGCCGATGCGCTCGGGCGAGAGCGGTGCCGGCCTTTCGCCGTTCACCGTGAAAAGGTCGGGCGCCAGCGCCGCGTATCCCGCGGCCGCAAAGCGTTTCGTCACGTCCTCGATATGCTCGTTGACGCCGAACGCCTCCTGGATCACGATGATCCCGGGAAGCGGCGCCGCCGCCCTTTCCGGCGCGGCAAAATATCCTTTGCCGCCGCCGTACGTGATCCATTCCCCTTTGATCGCCATGAGTTCCCCTTGCCGGTTATTGAGGCGCCGCCAGCCGCGCGCCCATTGCAAAGGCCTTGCGGCAGTCTTCGGGAAAAACTTCCCTGCGCCGTGCGGCCTTTTCTTCCGCATTGAAGAGCGACGATTCGTATTTGGCATAATCGTCGAACTGACAGGTGTCGGTCACGAACAGCGATTCACACGCGCCGAAAACCCGTCCGAGCGACATTTCCATGCCCTTGAATTTCTCCTCATAGCCCATCTGCGCCACACGCTCCTGCGGCACGTTCATCGTGTAAATGAGGCCGGTGCGGATTTTCCTCTTAAACAGGTGCGAATGCTGCGCATCGTATACAATGTACTGGAAGACCAACCGCTCCAGGAAACACCGCATCATGCCGCTCACCATACCGAGATATACCGGCGATCCCAGCACAAGGCCGTCCGCCGATTCTATTTTATCAAGCACCGGCCTCAGGCCGTCGCTCACGGCGCACCTGCCATAGCTTTTGCCGCCCTTTAGCTTGCAGGCAAAACAGCTGATGCAGCCCTTGTAATCCAGGTCGTACAGGTGGACCATCTCGCCGGCCGCGCCCCGCGAGGAGGCGCCGTCGAGCGCGTGCCGCAGCAGGGTCGCGGTGTTCCAGGTCTTTCTCGGGCTTCCGTTGACGGCGATCACGTTCATGGTGCGCTCCCGGCCCGGCGCGTTCACAATGGGCTTGAGAAAAAAATACTATCGGCGGTGGTTGCGCGGGTATATCGTTGGCCGGCCGCAGGGCGAGGCCTGCCGTACTATCGTACCGTAAAGAGCATCGTATTATTGGACGCGGGGCCTTTCAACGCGCCTCCCGCCTGAACTTCTCCGCGCCGTGCCTGATGATCGACCCCTCGATCATGTAGATCACGTCCTCGGCGATGTTGGTGGCGTGGTCGGCGATGCGCTCGAGGTGGCGCGTGATGGAGAGCATCTGCAGGTAGTCGTCGACCTTGTCGGGCTCCTTGACGATGCCCGCCTTCACCTTGTCGAACATCTCGCGGTACAGCGCGTCAACCTCGTCGTCGGCGGCGCACACCGAGAGCGCGAGTTTCGCGTCGAGATTGACAAGCGAGTCGAGGACCTTCTTGAGCATGAGCCGCGCCTTCTCCATCATGGCGGGGAAGTTGGAGGTGAACGCGAACTCCGGACGCCGCGCGAGCTCTTGCGAGCGCTCGGCGATGTTCACCGTGAGGTCGCCGATGCGCTCGAGGTCGCTGTTGATCTTGAGTACCGCAACAATGAAGCGCAGGTCGGTGGCGACCGGCTGGTGGAGCGCCAGCACCTTGAGGCACTCCTCCTCCACCTCGATTTCCATGATGTCGACCGCCCGGTCCATGTCCACCACCTTCTCGGCGAGGTCCGCGTCGCGTTTCTCCACGGCGCGCACCGCGCGCTCCACGTTCTCCTCGACCATGGCCGAGAGGCGCAGGATTTTCTTTTTGAGGTTGTCTATTTCCTTCTGTAAATGGACGGCCATGCTGCTTCCCCCTAAAAGTCTCGCTCCTTGATTTTGTCGCTCCCGCGGAAGCGGGAAAACGGCTATAACTGCCGGACTCCCGCTTTCGCGGGAGCGACGTCAATTGCGTTCGTCAACCAATTTATATTCTTTGCGGCCTTTGCGTCTTTGCGGTGAATGTCTTATTTCACCAGCGGCAACGCGATATAGAACGTGCTCCCCTCGCCCACCCTGCTTTCCGCCCACACCTTGCCGTGGTGCGCCAGGACGGTATGCTTTACAATAGAGAGCCCGAGGCCCGTGCCGCCGAGCTTTCTGCTGCGGGCCTTGTCAACGCGGTAGAACCGCTCGAAGATCCGCTCCAGGTGCTCGGCCGGTATGCCGATGCCCTCGTCGCGCACCGATATGAGCGCCTCGCCGCCCCTGACCTCGCCCCGTATCCAGACCTTCTTCTTTTCGTCGCTGTAATTGATCGCGTTGTCGACAAGGTTCACCACGGCCTGCTCGAGCAGTGATTTCTCCATGGCCGCGCCGATCGTCTTGTCGCACGAGACCTCCATTTCGATGGCCTTGAGCGACGCCTTGTGGCGGCACGTGTCGGCCGCCGAATACAGCACGTCGCAGATCGCGCCTGCCGAAAGCTCGATTGCCCTGCGCTCCGAGTCCTGCTCGATGCGCGACAGCGACAGCAGGTCCTCCACGATGGAGTTGATGCGGTCCACCTGGCCCTCGATGATCCCGAGGAAGCGCTGCGCCTCGTCGCGGTTGTCAAGCGCGCCGGCCTGCAGCGTCTCCACGTAGCCCTTCACGGAGGTGAGCGGCGTGCGCAGTTCGTGGGAAACATTGGCGACAAAGTCCTTCCGGATGTTTTCGAGTTTCTTTATCCTGGTGATGTCGTTGATGACCATGAGCGCGCCGATGGCCTTGCCGTCGCCGCCGCGCAGGGCGGTGCCATGGAGCTGGAGGAACAGCTCGCCGGCTTTTTTCTCGCCGTTGCCCCGCACCGGCAGAAGCAGTTCGCATTCGGACGGGCCTTCCACCTTGAGTGTGGCGGCGAGGAAATCCTGCACCTCGATGTTCCGCAGCACCTCGCCGATGAGCCTGCCCTTGCAGTGCCCGCGGTCGATGGAGAACAGCGACGCCGCGGCATTGTTGATGGTGATGATTTTTTCCCCTGCGTCAATCGCGATCACGCCCTCGATCATGCTCGACAGCACCGCGTCCTGTTCGTTGCGCTGCTCGGTGATGGTGGCGATTTTCTCGCTCAGCTGGCGCGCCATTTCGTTGAGCCCGGCCGAGAGCTCGGCCGCCTCCTCGTAACCTGCGGCCGGCAGCTTTTCGGAAAAATCGCCGGACGCGAACCGGCGCGCGCCGATCTTCATCGCCGCGATGGGCGCGCTGATGCTTCTTGACACAAGGAAACTTGCCAGCGCCGCGAGCAGTACGGTGAGCGCGACCACCGCCGTAATGCGCCGGTAGAGCCGGTCGAGCGCATTCCTGATCACCGCGACCGGGAACGAGGTGCGCACGACCTGCGCGATCATGCCGTGATGATACACGGGCACGGCCACATAAATAAGTTCCTGCTCGAGCGTGTAGCTGAACCGGTCCGAAACGCCGATGCCGCCCTTGAGCGCCTCAACGATTTCCTGCCTGCTGCCGTGGTTTTCCATTGAGTCCGGGTTGCGCTCCGAATCGCCGAGCACCCTGCCGTCCGGCGCGATGATGGTGAAGCGCGTATGCACCTTTTTCGCGAGGGTCTTGCACAGCGAATCGGTGTTGATCGAGGAGGATGCGGCAAGGTGCTGTTCCATCTGGCTCGCGATGAGAAAGGCGCGCGCCTTGAGGTCATCGGTCGCCTGGACACGGTAAAATTTCGAGTAGGCGTCGGTGGCATACCAGGTGACAAGCGCGACCGGCACGCCCATGATCAGCAGGCAGGTGAAGAACAAGCGCCATACGAGTTTCTTGGGCCACATGGCGATCAGGCCTCTTCCTTGAAACGGTATCCCACGCCGCGCACGGTTTCGACATACGCGCCGGCGGCGTCGAGCTTTTTGCGCAGGCCCACGATGAGCACATCGACCGAGCGGTCGGTGACCGGGTAGTTGTCGCCCCGCACGCCCTCGACGATCTGGTACCGGGAAAACACCCAGCCCGGCCTGCTTGCCAGAAAATGAAGAACGCGGAATTCCATGTTGGTGAGCGGCACGGGTTTTTTCTTGAAGAGCACCTCGCGCCTGCCCGGATGGATGGACAGGTCGTGGATCTCCACCGGCTTCGATTCGTCAAAGGGCTCGGCGCTTTTCCTGCGCAGCACGGTTCTTATGCGCGCCACGAGCACCTTGGGGGAAAACGGCTTCACGACGTAGTCGTCGGCGCCGAGCTCGAGCCCGGTCACGATGTCGGACTCCTCCCCCTTTGCCGTGAGCATGATCACGGGCACGGTCTGGGTCTTTTCGTCCTTGCGCAGCGCTTTGCATACGTCAAGCCCATCCATGCCCGGCAGCATGAGGTCGAGGAGCACGAGGTCGAACCGCTCGGCCCGCGCCTTCTTCAGCGCCTCCTCGCCCGACAGGGCGGCGGCGGTCCTGAACCCCTCCTTGGTGAGGTTGTAGCTGATGAGCTCCTGGATTTCCTCTTCGTCTTCAACAATGAGAATGTGTTCTCGCGCCATGGTGTTTCCATTTCTGTTTGCCCATGCCGGCCGGCGATCGACACGCGGCGTGGACGCCCCGGTGCATTACTCATATTAAATATAATGCACGGAATGAAATCAAGACCTCAGGCCGCGCGCTCAATCGGTAAACGGAGGGACCGTCGTGTCGGTGTGATGCTTCACCATGCGCGCCTGGTTATGGAATATTTCCTCTTCCGAAATGTTCGTCGACAGGTCGGCGATGCGCTCCAGGTTCTTGCTCACGCGGATGTATTCGATGACCTGTTCGATGAGCCCGGGGTCCGCCTTTGCCATGTCGATCGACTTCAGGATGACGTCTCTGTTCATCCGGTCGATTTCATCGTCCTTCAGCAGCTGGGCCCGCGCAAGCTCCGAATTCTTGGTAAAAAAGCTCTCCAGCGATTCGGCGAGCATGGCACTCACGGTCTTTGACATGCGGAAGAGCTCCGGTATTTCCTGCATCGGTGCGAGCGACGCGGAGCGCTTCGCGGATTCGGCGATGTTCACCGCGTGATCGCCGATGCGCTCGAGCTCGTTGTTGATTTTCTGGATCGCGAGCACGAGCCGCAGGTCGACCGCCACGGGCTGCCGCAGCGCGAAGAACCGCACGATGTCGTTGTCGATGCCGACCTCGAACTCGTTGATCACGTGTTCGTTGTCGAGCACCGATTGCGCCGCGCCGGCGTCCCGGGCGAGAAACGCGTGCAGCGCCCCCGTGACCGCATGCTCCACGGCCACGGCCATGGACCTCAGCCGTTCCATCACCTGCTGGATCTCTTTTTCAAAATGACGTTCCACAGCCGTTCCTTTCCGTGCTTATCCGAACCTTCCCGTGATGTAGTCCTCGGTCTTCTTAAGCTGGGGCGACGTGAACATGACCGTGGTCTTGTCGTATTCGACAAGCTCGCCCAGATAGAAGAAGGCCGTGTAATCGCTTACGCGCGAGGCCTGCTGCATATTGTGGGTGACGATCACGATGGTGTAGGCGCTCTTGAGCTCGTAGATGAGCTCCTCGATCTTGGCCGTGGACAGCGGGTCGAGCGCGCTCGCCGGCTCGTCCATGAGCAGAATTTCCGGTTTTACGGCAAGCGCCCGCGCGATGCACAGCCGCTGCTGCTGGCCGCCCGACAGGCCGAGCGCGTTTTGGTGCAGCCCGTCCTTCACCTCGTCCCATAGCGCCGACCTGCGCAGGCACTGCTCCACGATCGCGTCGAGCTCGCCCTTTTTCCGTATCCCCTGTATCTTGGGGCCGTAGGCCACGTTTTCGTAAATCGATTTCGGAAACGGGTTGCTTTTCTGGAATATCATTCCCACCTTGCGCCGCAGGTCGACCACGTCGATGGGGGTCGCGTAAATGTCAACGCCGTCGATCATCACCGTGCCGCTGATCTTCACGCCTTCGATAAGGTCGTTCATCCGGTTGAACAGCCGCAAAAACGTGGACTTGCCGCAGCCCGAGGGCCCGATGAACGCGGTAACGCATTTTTCCCGGATGTCCATGGAGACCGTCTTGAGGGCCGGCTTGGATCCGTAGTGCAGCGACACGTTTTCGGTGCGAATGACGACGTTGCCGTTTTCCATGGTTTCCCTTACTTGTTCACTTTTTTGTATTAAATCCCCACCGCAAAGACGCAAAGGACGCAAAGATTTTTAATGTTTTGACGATTCCTTAATTATCCTCATTTTAACTTTGCGATCTTTGCGCCTTTGCGGTGCTTTTTTTCCTCTACTGCAAATTGCGTCTCCGCATCCAGTACCGCAGGTAAATCGCCGAAAAGTTGAGCAAAAACGTGAGCAGCAGCAGCACGAGCGTGGTGGCGTACTGGATGCCCGCGGTCTGGTCCACGTTCGTCGACTGCGTTGACATGATGTAAACGTGGTACCCGAGCTCCATGAACTGGTCCGAAAGCTTTGTCGGCAGGTGCGGCAAAAAATACGCCGCGCCGGTGAACAGGATGGGGGCCACCTCGCCCGCGCCGCGGCTCACCGCGAGAATCCCGCCTGTCAACATGCCCGTGATTGAATTGGGCAGCACGATGCGCAGGATCGTCTCCCATTTGGTGGCGCCGAGCGCCAGGCTCGCCTCGCGCAAATCGCGCGGCACCGCCTTCACCGCCTCCTCAACCGAGACAATGACCACCGGCAGCGTGAGCAGCGCCATGGTGAGGCTCGCCCACAAAATGCACGGCTGGCCCCATACGAGCTGGCCCTGGGGCGTGAAAAGCCGGTCCATGTTGCGGCCCACGAACTGGATAAAAAAGCCGAGGCCGAACAGGCCGAACACGATGGACGGGATGCCGGCAAGGGTGTTCACGGCGAACCGGATGCTTTTGGCGATCCACGACCCCTGCTTCACGTATTCGGCAAGGTAGATCGCGGTGACGGTTCCCACGGGCACGCCGACTATTGACATAATAAGAACGAGGAAGAACGTGCCCACGATGGCGGGGAAAATCCCGCCCGCGGTCATGCCCTGCGCGGGCGCGGCGGTGAGGAACGTCCAGGTCATCATGCGGTGGCCGCCGATGACGATGGTCCCCATCACGAAAAACACCACGGCGATGATGCCGAACGCGCAGAGCCCGGTGAGGGCGACGATGCCGGCGCCGGCGGCTTTTTTCCCGAGCGTCATGATGCGCTCCCCCTGAACCGTTTCATGAGCCGCTGCCGCACCACCAGCTCGGCGACCGCGTTGAGCGAAAACGAAAAGATGAACAGGCACACGCCGATGAAGAACAGCACGTTGTAATGCGCGTCGCCGAACACCACCTCGGCCATTTCAGCGCCGATGGTGGCGGACATGGTGCGCACCGGCTCGAACAGGTTCGGCGACAGGAGCGCGGCATTGCCCGTTGCCATGAGCACGATCATGGTTTCGCCGAAGGCGCGGCCCAGGCCGAGCAGAAACGCGGCGAAAATCCCGGGCGTCGCGGCTGGTAAAAGAACGTAGAGCGATGTCTCCCATTTTGAAGCGCCGAGCGCGTAGCTCGCCTCCCTCATGGTTTTCGGGAGCACGTTGATCGAGTCTTCGGCAACCGTATAAATTATCGGGATCACGGCAAGTGAAAGCGCTATTCCGCCGGTGAAGGCATTGAGGCGGTAGTGCAGGTGAAACACACTCTGAAAAAACGATGCAAGCACCGTGAGCGCGAAAAAACCGATCACCACCGAGGGGAACCCGGCCAAAATCTCTATCACCGGCTTCATGATCTCCTTTGCCCATTTCGGCGCGAACGTTGAAGTGAACAATGCCGCAAGAATCGCAACGGGAAAGGCAAAGCCCATGGACACGAGGGTGACCTTGATGCTGCCCACGATAAGGGAAATGATGCCGTACCGCGGATTGTTCGACACCGGCATCCACGCGGCGTCGAAAATTTTCTTGAGCGTCACCTTGCCGATGTCGTCGCTGGCCGTGCCGAGCACGAGCGGCAGGGATTCCCGGAACACGAAAATGAGGATAAGGATGATGAAGAAAATCGACACGAACGCGACGGCGGCCAGCAGCTTTTCCGCCGCAAATTCAAGGGGCCTGATGCGGGGCCTGGTGCGGAGCGTGCGGGTCATGGTATCGGTGCCGGCCATTAGCGATCTTTCTTTATTGTCAATGACAGATAATTCCTAATTTTTGAATTTGTCTTGTCACATGAAAAAGATTTCACCGCAGAGATGCAGAGGACGCAGAGAAGAGAAAACACAAATTGCGGTTAATAGGACATTTATTTCGTGATTTCAAGTATCATTATTCTTCTCTGTATTTTTTCTCTGCGCTCTCCGCGCCTCTGCGGTGAATTTTATTTACTTCACCGGGAAATACCCCACCTTGGTCACGATCGCCTGTCCCTCGTCGCCGAGCGTCCAGTCGATGAAGTTCTTCACATCGCCCACCGGCCGCGCGCGCGTATACATGTACAGGTACCGCGTGATCGGGTACTGGTCGGCCTTGATGGTCTCCGGCGTCGGCTCGTATGCCTGCGAATTCGCGTCCTTCTTCACCTTGAGGACCTTCACGCCCTTCGCATACGCCGCGCCGCCGTAGCCGATGCCTTCCTTGTCTTTCGCGACCGCGTTCACCACCGCCGCCGTGCCCGGAAGGCTCTGCATCGTGGGGCTGTAGTCTTTTCCGTCAAGAACATTATCACGGAAATAGACGTAGGTTCCCGAACTGTTTTCGCGTCCGTAAAGTACGATCTTTGCGTCCTCTCCTCCGACATCCTTCCAATTGGTGACTTCGCCCAAATATATCGCCTTGATCTGGGCAATCGTCAACTCGGATACGCCGTTGGCCTCATTGAGGTAAAGGGTGATCCCGTCCTTTGCCGCCTTGGTCTCGAAGCTGAGCGCATTGAACCGGGCCTTAATTTTCTCAACCTCGCTGTTCTTGATGGGCCGCGACGCGTCGGCGATGTCGGTGGTGCCGTTGATGAGTGCGGAGAGTCCGACCCCCGAGCCGCCGCCGGTCACCTGGACCGTGACGTCGGGATGCTTAGCCATGTACTCCTCCGCCCAGCGCTGGGCGAGGATCACCATGGTATCGGACCCTTTGACTGTGATCACTTTCTTTCCCGCCGCGGCGATAATACCCACGGCGCCAACAAGGCACAGGCTTGCGACCAGTACCGTTTTTGTAAGATGCTTCATGATCATTCCTCCTTATAGTTTGTTTGCGTTTTCACTTCCGGGTCAGAATTTTACCTGTATTCGCGCGGTCAGAAGGTTGTCGGTGAGGTCATTCGTGTACTTTGCCAAGCCGCCGATCGGGTTTGTCAGCTTTTCGTTCTGGTTGAATTCATAGAACAGCATGCATCGAATGTTTGTGGCCCATGGAACGTACCAGAGAAGGCCGAGCCCAAAGGTATTGTACGCTATGTCGGCAGCCGTAAGGTTGGGTTTCACCGCAGACTTTGTTGTATCAAAATCCGTGCCAGTCACGGCGGTATTTGGGTCATAGATATCATACTTTAAAACCAACTGCAGGCTCGCGGGATCGATGTTCTGTATGAAATACGCATACCAGCCCATGGCGTTTCTTTGGTAAATCGAACTCGTGGTTTGCGTGCCGTAGGTCACCGCGGGTGTGCCCGCGATGGCATTGGCAATGCTGTTGTTCGTTGCGTAATACTGGCTTGATCCTGCCGTACCGGGCTGTTTGCCGGCCACATATTCGCCCTTTATGCAGGTCCCGCCGATGACGGGAGTCGCATAAGTGAATTGAATGTCCCCGCCATAATATTCGCGAAGGAAATTCTCGTTGAACTTGGTATTGGCGTTCGCCACCCACATATTCCCGGACATCGCATAGTTCTTTCCAACTTTCCCGGTGGTGTCGGTGCTCTGCACCTGTCCGTAGTATCCGGACACGCCGCCCGAAATCGAGACCCCGGCGTTGGGGAGGTTGAAATTTACGCCGAGACGGCCGATGACGTCCTTGTAACCGTCGTTTTCGTCAAGGATGTTCGTCTGCCCGTTGAAAACGCCGACCTTGGCGTTGAGCCAGGAGGCCGGGCCGTCTTCCTGCGCGAATTCCAGCATCGCCCCGAGATCTTTTTCCTTGGGGAAGAACGTGCCGATCACCCTGGAACGTTCAGGCGATTCGAGCTGGCTCGAAGAGTAATGCACTTCGTAGCCGAACGGCCTGTCCTGCGAACCGACGGTGAGAGCGAAGGACTTGAGCCACGGATCCTTGAACATCGCGTAAACATCCTTGATCACAATGCCGTCTTGGGTGGCATCCAATTCGAGTACATATTGGGAAAGTCCAGCATCGTACGTCGTTTTAACACGCCCGCGCTTGATCAGAAAACGGTCGGTCACGGCCTTGTTCGATCCATCCACAACGCCGGCGGTATCGCCGCGGACCCATTGCGCCTGGATGTAACCGGAAACCTTAATTTTGCTCAGCGCGCCCACCGTTGCCTTGGTTTCCGCATAACTCTCATTGATCCCGTCAACTTCGCCCTTGATTTTCTCTACCTGTTCTTTCAGCGTATCCGCGGACGCCGCAGGCTGGGCAGCAGTCTCGATCTGGAGCTGTGCCGCAGAAGCGCTGTCTTTCTGCTGCGCCGCAAACATGGCGGCCGGAAACAGCATCGCCGCGATCATCATCGTTACTTTTTTCATGAATCCTCCCATGGTGATTTGTTTTTTTTCTTTTTACAAGCCGGTTACTGATGGCGAATAATTTCGTTTCCCCTTGCCCCCTTTCTTATCCCCATTTTCACGCCATCCCTCCTGTAAACCTAGGGTGGATTCAATGTAAAAGATGGCTGCTGCTGGTTTTAATTTTGTTAGGGAATTGTTAAAATTGTGTTAGCGTGACCACTGTTTTCATTATTCCATAATTATTTGTCGGGAAAATCGCCTTCCTTCCCGGCAACACGTTTTCCGAACGCTTATAAAATCGCCGCGTAATGTGATTGCAAAATGCGGATTTGATTAGTTTTTTGTTATGACGCCGGAGGGCACCGAGGTGGGCGGGAGACTGGACGGTATGGCGATAACCGATTGCACTTTGCAGGTAGGAAAAAGGGATGCCAACGTTCTAAGGTTAAGCGTCATCGGGCGGAAAACCCCATGATCACGATTTCATCAGAAGCGAATCCGGCATGTTGTTGATGTAGCGCCAGGTCATTATTTTCTCTGGGTAGCGCGACACCACGCCGTCAACGCCCATGGCCTCCAGGAGGTAATAATCCTCCACGGCATTGACATCCGGCACAACCACTTTAATGCCCCGCTGGTGGCAGTCATCCAGCAGCTCCATGGTCAACTGCCGCCGGGAGGGATGCAGTGAAAATGCGCCGATCTTTTCGGCGAACTCCACGTTCACGTGAAGCACGCCCTCCGGAATGCATCCCACCCTTATATGCGGATCATAGCTCTGGATCATCTGCAACTCAATGAAGTTCCGGGAACAGACGAGGAAATGTTTATGGCTCCATTTTCCCGAGAAAATCGCCTGGTGGATTTCCCGCACCACCTGGGACGCAAGCCAGGATCCCTGCATTTCGATGGCAAGACCGGTCCTGCCGTCAATGCGTCCGATGACATCGGAAAGCGGCACAGGGCTTTTTCCGCCAAAAGGATTTGCGCTTTCCAAGGATTTTTGATTGATTTCTTTGTTTACAGACGGATACGCTTCATTATTTCCGGAGCACAGCACCGCGGCGCCGTTTTCAGCTCGCACCTCCACGTACACCCAGTCAACACCGCAGGCGATTGCGTTTCGGATGGAGTCGAGGGAATGCGCTTCCCCCTCCCCGCAATGCCCGAAATATTGCATTCCCGCCATGGTGCCTCCCGTTAAAAACGGCCCGTCACGATTTCAAAAAATACAAATTCAATGTTATTAATGAATGAGAAATTGGTTCCGAAATAATTCGTACGGCATTGCTGAATGGCACAGTTCACGCGCTCGGCAGCGGGCACGGTGTTCTTCAATTCGCCGATAACAATTTTCTTGCATCTTTTTCGCAATCCTCTAAAATCTTTCCCTTACTTTTAGTAAAACACATTTTACAGGAGTTTTCACATGACAGGCTCCGCATTAAATCACCATCCTTCATTCCGCGTCCTTATCGTTGAGGACGATCCGCAGATCAGCGAGCTTATCGCGCTCACGCTCAGGGACCCGGCCTTTGCCTTGACAACGGCGGAAACCGGCGCGGCCGCGCTCGAGGCGCTCTCCCGCGAAACGCCCGACCTGGTGGTGCTCGACATCCTGATACCCGACCCTGACGGTTGGAAGGTGTACGAGCATATCCGCGGCGATCCCGCGCTTTCCAGGACGAGCGTCATCATCCTCACCGCGCTGCAGGTGCGGCCGGAGGTGCTGGCCGGCAAACGGCTGCGGGCCCAGGACCGGTTCATGAAGAAACCGTTCGACCTTGATGATTTGCGGTCAATCGTCAAGGCGCTGCTCGCCGTCGCGCCGTTCAGCGGCGCGTGAATATAGCACCGGAAGGATTCCCGAAAAAAAAAGAAGACAGGCACGGAGGTTGCAAAGGTTTGGCATGCCTGCCCTCTTTTCACACTGGATATCTGCAGCCGGACCCGCACCACCCGCGGACCCGAGGAGCATTCTCAGCAATTCTGGAACAACGGTTCGCAATGACGGTGATCGAACCTCGAACGCGAATACTGCGGATACATCACGAACAGATTGCCGGGATTGTCGCCGATTTCCACCGGCACGTCCGTGATCACGGCCTGCGCGTATCCTTCACTCTCCGCGACGAGCGAATACACGGCGGGCGGCACATTGACAAGCACGAAATTTCCGCTCTCGTCGGTATAGGTGCTTCGGCCGGTTTCGCGTATCCATACCCTGCCGTTGAGGATGCCGTGGCCATCCAAGTCCACAACCCTGCCGCGCACGTGTCCCAAGCACGGGTCCATGCACCTTCTGCCGCCGATCAGGTCGGCATTCATCTTCACAACGGGACGATAAACCATGGGTGCCTCCTTTTCCTGTTTTCTTCACATGATAAAAATGCACCGTCAGAATTAGGCGGTTCTAAGGGTTTCATGAGAAATTCGTAAGAACCGCCATGCAACCACAACGGCTTGTATCATATCAATCCCCGGCTGCGGCAGAAATCCATGTCCCTCTATAAAAACGGCGCGCTGTGATGCGCAGGAAAATAGTCCTTTGGGGCACAAAGGCCGACCGCGTCACGCAACGCGCCGCATAAATCCGTTTTGTCAAAGAGACGTTTTTATGAATATCGCCGGAAAATGCCGAGCCGCACCGTCTCGACGGAGGCCCCGGTCCTGATCGTGGCGACATACAGGCCGTTCGCCACGCCTTCCCGCGCATAATTCCAGGTGAATTGGTTTTTTTCCGAGGCGGAGAAAACGCGCACCGTGCGGCCGCGCATGTCCGAAATCCTGAGCGAGACGGGTCCGGTCACCGGCCCGTCAACACTGATGACGCACGACGCGGGGCCGTAACGCAACCTGAAAGGGCGGTTTGCGGCCGGCCTGCCTTCCCTTCCGTCAAGTACCAGCGTCGCCGCAAACGGCGCAATGGCAAAATCGCCGCCGTAATTGACAACCGCCCATGCGGCCTGGGTGACGGTGTCTACGCCGTACGATCCAAGGGAATCAGCCGCTTGCGTATCGCCGATGATGCCGAATTTCCACGGCGCGGCGGCAAACGCATGAATGCAGAATGGAATTATTGCGCACGATAACACTGAATGGATAAATGCTTTTTTATAATCATGGCTCCATGATGATAAAGTGCAATTAATCAATCGGCAATGAGATGACATTCTTTGTTGTGAAATTTGTTTCCAATTGGACGCCGCGGTCCCGGCCGGCCCGCAACCTACCGCCTGCCTTTTGCAACCGGTCTACGAGGACCGGCGTTTCTTTTTTCGGCGACCGACGCGGTTTCCATCAAGACGGGCGTTTTTGCGGCCGTCTCGACCGAAACGATCTCCCTTTCCGCGCGCAGCCAATCATCAATTTCACGGCCACTGTCCCCGCCGCGCTCCAGGAAGTAAAAATAGGCGCGCTCTTGGATCTTTTGTTGTAATTCAGCCATTCCCTCCTCCTTTCTTGGTTTCATAAATGGAATAGGCAAAACGTTCAAGTCGGCATTTGCAACAAGCACGCTAAAAATTAACCGGACTCTGTTAATGTTTTTTATTGAATTGATTAGAAATTCATCAGAGGGTTTTATACCTATTCACGTAGGCAGGGATAATGATAGAACATATGGCGGAACGTATGATTTTTTTATGGGGCGGGCGCGACATCGATTTCGAGCCGAGGCGGCGCAAGACTACAGCCTCGTAAAAAGCATGCTCATGCGCGGCATGAATTGCATGCGCATCAACTGCGCCCACGACAGCGTCGAAACGTGGAGATCGATGATCGGCAACCTCCGCCGCGCCGAGCGCCGAGATCACCGACGCGGCCATGGGCCAGCGCGCCGAATGCGTGATGCTCAACAAGCGCCCGCACGTCCTCAATGCCATCCGCATCTTCGACGACATCCTGTGCCGCATGCAATCGCACCAGCGCAAGAAGCGCACGCTGCCGCGTCGGCTCAGCTTTTGGTGGAACCCAAAGCGGCACCTCGCGTCGCCGCAGCCCTCGCCGGGGCAGGGCCTTTCACCGCATCAGGTGCACTGGTGAATTCGGCTGCACCGAGCCCCATTGCCGCCTCATCGTACCGTCGGCATGCTTCCAATAAAAGCGACATGGGGTTCTCATCGATGGTCTTCGATTTATCCAAATCACCGCAATAAAACAGAAACATTCCCTCCGGAATGTTAAGCGCCTTCCACAGGGCCTGATGGCCGCGGCAATTGTCGAATTCGGCATGCACGATCTTCCCTTCACGCATGAGAATGGTGCAGGAAGCGTCGGTTATCGGTTTGCCCGACGGCGTCACGATCAGCCTGCCGGTCTTTGCGGTCTGCACGAGAAACAGGAGCAGGTCGATGGCGCTGCCCGCGTCAAAACGGCCCTGGAGACTGGGGTACGGCCGGGCTTTTTGCGGCCGAGGCGCGCCGGCGTCGCCGCCACACGCCGGCAACTTGTTGACTGATGGGAATTGATGGGATTCCATGCGGTCCTCCTCTTTTTTGTGCGTTTTTTGCCTTGTTCGGCGAAAGGCATCCCTTTCGTCCCGCATAAAATCGCTTATCGTTGTTAGGGAGTTCTGATGGAACTGTTATAAATTGGTCAGCGGACGTTTGCGGGAAAGGAAAATGCCGGCGCGAGAAAAGGATTATTTCCCCACCACCGGCGCCAGCGCGAAATACGAGATCGCGGCGATAAACGCCGCAACGGGGATGGTGAGCAGCCAGGCGTATAAAATTTTGCGCGCCGTGATCCACCGCACCTTGGCCGCCTGTTCAACGGTACCCACGCCCATGATGGAGCCCGCGATCACGTGCGTGGTGCTCACCGGGATGCCGAAATGCGCGGTGCCGAGCAGCACGAGCGCGGCCGCGCTCTCGGCGCAGAAGCCCTCCATGGCATGGATCTTGGAGATCTTGGTCCCCATGGTCTTGACAATGCGCCACCCGCCGAAAATGGTGCCGAGCGCGATGGCCGTATAGCAGGAAAATACCACCCACCCATGGAGCTCAAAGGTTTGCGTTGCCCCGCCCGTGAACAGCGCGAGCGCGATCACGCCCATGGTCTTCTGTGCGTCGTTGGTGCCGTGGCCCACGCTGTACCACAGCGACGACACGAGCTGCATATACTTAAAGATCCTTGACGAACCAGAATAGCTCGCGCGCCTGAATATCCAGAAAATAACAAGCGTGAAAATGACGGCGCCCAGCATGCCGATGAACGGCGCGAACACGATGAAGAGCACGATCTTGAGCACGCCGCTCCAAATGACGACGTGCACGCCGGCCGCGGCAACGCCGCTGCCCACGAGCCCGCCGATGAGCGCGTGGCTGCTCGACGTGGGAAGACCGATGAGCCAGGTGATGATGTTCCAGATAATCGCGCCGCAGAGCGCGGCGAGCACCACGGTGAGGGTCACGTGGTCGATGTGGACAATGCCTTTGCCCACGGTCTTGGCGATGGCGACCCCGAAGGTGAAATAACCGATGAAATTGGCGAGCCCCGCCATGAGCACGGCCTGGCCGGGCGTGAGCGTGCGCGTCACCACCACGGTGGCGATGGCGTTGGCGGCGTCGTGGAACCCGTTGACAAAGTCGAACAGCAGCGCGATGATGACGATGACAACCACGAGTGAAAACGAGCTGATCACGGGCTAGCCCTGCTTCACCTTTATGCCGCGCACGATCTTGCCCACGTAGTCCACGGCGTCCACGACGTTCTCGAGGTGTTCGTACACTTCCTTGAACTTGATGATGTGTATGGGGTCTTTCGCGTTGAAGAGTTCGGCCATGCTCTCGTGGAACAACTCGTCGGCCTGGATTTCGAGCTCGTGCATCTGTTTGGCGATGTCCTGGATGCCCTTTCGGTTTCTCAGATGGCAGACGGCCAGCTTCATCTGCGCGGCGATTTTCACAATGATGTCGGCGAACTTCCACACGTTGGCGGGCACCTGCCGGATCCGGTAAATTTCGATCTTCCGCGAGATGCTGTTTAAAATATCGAGCGCGCGGTCGACGTTGATGGCGAGCGTGTGGATGTCTTCCCGGTCGATCGGCGTGATGAACGTCTTGTCGAGCTCCTCGATGATCAGGTGTTCAACGTCGTCGCCCTTTGACTCGCAGTCCTTGATGACCAGCAGCTCCTTTTTTATCGCGTCCTCCGACATCGTCTCGATCTTCCCCACCAGTTCCTTGAAGGTCTGGCACCCCTTGATGAGGAATTCCACCTGCTGTTCCATGTAATTGAAGAATTTCGTTTCGCGGGGAAGCAGGAGGTCGAGTATGTTCATTACGTCCTTCTTTGACGATGGCCAGGTCCTTGAATGCGGGGATTAAAAAGCCTACTAATATAATAAAAATCTAGAGATTAAAAATAAGAAAATCTTGGGCGTTCCCCTCGCCTTCGTACCTCAGGCTCGGGCTGCCACGGCCCCTATATGCGTGTCGGCGAGGGCCGGGCAGCACCGCGCTCCAGCGACGGCCTGCGGTCGCCCCTGACGCGACGGCGAATTCCAGTTAGTAAAGAGCAATCGCGACGCCCATCGAGCATCGTTGTGGAACCTAGCAACCAATACAAAATTCAATACAAGACCCCCCACTTTCCAAGGGGGAAACCGCCGAAAGCGGAGGGGGTTGCACCGCTGAGGTTGCGTTGCGAAGGGCCGACGCCTCGCGAGTGTCAAGCGAGCGAACTCGCGCGGCCCTTTGCTGGAGGGGGTGTGCCCCGCAATGTAGAGACGCGCGCGCTGCGTCTCTACATGTGGGGCCAGGGGGAAACGCGAAGCGGTGCCCCCACCAGATGATCTTCTTTATTTAACTTTACTGCCCATTTCTTTCAATATTCTCTGCACCTCATCCATCGCCGCTCCATATCCCGCCCAGTTCTTCTTTGCCAATTCCTGCTGCGCCATTTCGAACTGGCGGTTGGCCTCGGCGACGAGCTTCTTTACAGATGCGGATTCCGGTTCCCCGACCGGGGCGCCCGGCTGCTGCGGGGGCGCAATGGCCTGCTGGGCCTGCGTCAAGCCTCCGAAGATCGCGTTCAGGGACTTCTCGAGCGTCTCCTCCATGGCGATTGAGTTGCCGTACGACACGATCACCCGTTTCAGCTCGGGAACGCCGCCGTTCTCCGCCGCGAGGTACAGCGGCTGGACGTACAAAAGCGACTGCTCCACCGGGATCACGAGCAGGCTCCCCCATATCACGCGCGAGCCGCCTTGGTTCCACAGCGTGATCTGCTTGGAGATGTCGGGGTCCTGGTTGATGCGCGATTCGATCTGGCTCGGACCGTACACCAGTTGCTGTTTGGGAAAATTGAACACGAGCAGCTTGCCGTAGTTGGGCTCGTCGCACCGCGCCGCGAGCCACGCGATCATGTTCTCCTTCTTGGCGGGCGAGAACGGCACCATGAGGATGAACTCCTCCTGCGTTCCCACCTCGGCGAGCTTCATGATGGTGAAGTACGGCGACATCTGCTTGGTTTCGCCCTCCGAAAAGCTCTCCGGGATCTTCCACAGGTCTTCCTTGTTGTAAAACACCTGCGGGTCGGTCATGTGGTACAGCGCGTACACCTTTGCCTGGATGCCGAACAGCGACTGCGGGTAACGGATGTGGGAGCGGAGGTCGACGGGCATTTCCGCAATGGGCCTGAACACGTTCGGGAAGATCCGGCCGTACGCCTTGATGATCGGGTCCCTGGGGTCGGCCACCCAGTACGACACGGTGCCGTTGTATGCGTCGACCGTCACCTTCACCGAATTGCGGATGTAGTTGCCCACGCCGCGCACGTACGCCGAATACGGGTAGGCCGCGGTGGTGGTGTAGGCATCGATGAACCACACGAGCCTGCCGTCCTTCGCGATCACCATGTACGGGTCTGAATCGTACTCGAGGAACGGCATGGCCTTTTTCACGCGCTCGCCTATTTTACGGTAGTATAAAATCCTGCTGTCCGCGGTGATGTCGGTGGAGAGGAAAATCTTGAGCTCGTTGAACCTGGTCACAAACAGGAGCTTCTTGAGCGCGCCGCCCATGGTGACGCCGCCCGTTCCCTTGTATTCGGTATAGACGTTCTGGTCGCCCGACGGGTAGTCGAACTCCTTGAACCGTGTCTTGACAATTGCGTAATCGGCGTCGGCTTCGCCGTAGTAGATCTCGGGCCTCGTCACCTTGATGTCGGCGCTTCCCACCGGCGGGATGTTCTCGACGAAAAACTCGGGCAGTCCCTCGCTGGTGACGTTGTTCACCGGCCCCATGCACAGGCCGATGCCGTGGGTGAACGAGAAATGCTCGTTGATCCAGTTGCGGTTCTGGAGGCTCGACGCCACGAGCTCGCGCGACGACAGCATCACCTGCCGGTATTTGCCGTTTATCAAGTACCGGTCGTTGTCCACGTCGAGGAACTTGTAATAGGTGCGGATCTCCTGGAGCTGGGAGAACGTGGTGAGCAGCGGCGCGTTGTCCCACAAACGGATATTTTTCACCGTGAGGTCGTTCTTGCGCACGAGCTCGGCCGTGAGGTTGTCGGTGGGCGAAAAATGCTTTTCTTCTATGACGTCGAGGTTGTACGCGGCGCGCGTGTTCTGGATGCTCCATTTGATGTACGGCGACTCCTTGTTCACCTCGTTGGGCAGAACCACCACCTGCTGCACGATGCCGCTCGCGCCCCGGCCGATGAGGTACATGAGGAACACGAGCAGGATGCCGCCGATGGCGAACCTGAGTGTCTTGGTCCAGAGGTTGAGCCACACGAGAAGCGCGGCCGCCAGGGAGATGTAGCGCATGAGCCTGAGAAACGGCAGGTAGAAATGGATATCGGCATAGCCGGCGCCGTTGACGATGCGTCCGACGCCGTTCAACATGTCGTACATGCGGAACTGGAACAGAAAATACAGCGACGCCACGGCCAGCCCGGTGAGGACGAGAATGTGCGCCTTGGCGGCACCCGCCGCCTTGACCCACCGGCCGGTGAACGTGATGTTCTGCCGCAAAAAATAAACGATAAAGCTTCCCGCCAGCGACAGCAGGCATATGGCGAGGCCGCCATTATAGAGGAGCCGGTAAAACGGCAGCTTGAACACGTAGAACCCGATGTCCTTGCCCAGAAGCGGGTCGGCCGTGCCGAACGGTACCGCGCCCTTGAACTTGAGAAAGAGGTCCCAGTACCCGCTGGCGACGCTGCCGATGAAAAAAGCGGCCGCGACCGCGGCAAGGGGCAGCACGTATTTGACAAACGGCATTATGCCGTACGCCTCGATGTACGGCGTCCAGGGCGTTCGTGCCGTGAATGAGAGCGGCTTTGACAGCTTCTGCGCGAGCAGGAGGTTGCCGTAGATCACGATAAACGCCACAAGTCCGGCGACCGCCGAAACGCCCGCCTGCGACAGGACCATTTTAACGAGGACCTGAGCGTATCCGAGCTCCCGGTACCAGAAATAATCGGTGACGAACATCACGATGTTCTTGGCAAACACCACGACGAGCAGAACCACGATGGCCGCGATCCACCATCCGAGGTGCCTGATTTTCCTTTGTGAAGGCATGAGATCTCCTTTTTTTCTGTTGCTTCCGTTTCGCCCGCCTCACTCCTTCTCTCCCCGGACCCTTCCCCTGTCCACGGGTGGAGAGGGGAAGGGGGGTGCCCCGAGCATTGCGAGGGGCGGGGTGATGGGTGAGGCGTCTTACTTCTTCTTTTCCTCAACGGCCGGCTTTTGCGCCGGCATCGCTTTGGACTTGCACGTCTCGCACGTGACCGACACGCCCTCCACGTCCCAGCGCGCGCGCGCCTCGACGGTGTCGGGAAAAACCCAGTATTGTTCCGGCGGCGTCCACGGAATGAGGCTACCGGGGGTGGGAACGCTGTCATGGTTGACATCGGAGAAAAGCCTGATTCTTCCCTTGCCGGCCAGAAGGGAATCGAAGCGGAACTTGCCGGCCGCGTCCCTTGAAAAATAGGAATTCTGCTTTCCCAGCGGGAGAAACTGCCACAGCAGCGCGCTGTCGCCCTTGGGGCACGACGCGCCGCTCCCCGAGATGCTGAAGCAGATGTCCTTTTCCGAAATCGTCACGAAGCTGATGACGACGCCCTGCGAATCGTGCGGGCTGTTCCCGCCGATGTCGGTAAACACCGAATCGGGAATCCTGATGGAGTATCCCATGTCCGGCGTCAAGGCACGGACCGGCGTCAGCGTCGTGGTGTCGCCGAATCCCCTTGACAAATTGACATCAACCCTGTTCTTGAGCGTGTCCAGGCAGGGCCATTGCGCCGCGGCCGACCGCACAGGCTTGGACCAGAACAGCTTTATGACGGGTTTCAATTCCGCATTCGTCCTGGGATCAAAACCCCTTACCGCCGGCCGCACCGTGTCGGCGTTCGTCAGGCCGTTGAACCGGATCGTGTCCCGCAGAACGGTCGTCGTACCGAAAAGCATGGGCGCATGTTTCGTGTACACCAGCCTGAACGGCGCAAGGCCGAGCGTGTCCGCGAGCCCAAGCAGGAACCGTCTTGTATGCAGCACGGTGAAATAGTTCTGTATCGCGACCACGCGCGGCGATTCCACGGCCTCGATGCGCCACGCCGCATCGTACAGGGAATCGGGCAGGGTGCCGCCGCCCGCCCATTCACCCGCGATGCAGGTGCGCGAGAGCGGCGAAAGCGTGGCGATGTGCCGCGTGCTGGTGTCGCAGTTGACGGGGTACAGCACGAGCGGGCCCGCGGTGCGGTCGAGCACGATGTTCTTTTGCACCGGCGCGAACGCCGCCTCGCCCGTCGGGTCGAGCCGGTTGTTGCCGTTCGCGTCGGTAAAGGCGAGGATCTCGTAGGCGCCGCGGTGGATGTTTTCAAACGAGAACGAGCCGCCGCTGTCGGTCTGCGTCAGGTACGACGGCAGGCCGAAATAAATGGTGTCGCCCTTGCCCGCCCTCGTGTACAGCGCCACCTTTGGCTGCACGCCCTTTGCGTCGCCGAGCGCCACGCAGCCGAACACCCTGCCGCTGTCGATGGTGGGGCCGGTGGAGAAATAATGCTGGTACGGCGTGCCGATGGAATTGCCGTGCAAATCGTTGAGCGAGGTGTTGAAAACGATGTGATAGGTCGTTGAGTCGGAAAAGACGGCCTTGGGCCTCACCGTTATCTTTCTGCCCGATACGCTTATCTTCACCCCGCCGGACGGCAATGGGAAAACGCTCAGGCATTTGTCGATGTTCTGTGGGCTGACCCATTTGGAAAAATTGAAGACGATCTCGCTTTTTTTCGGCACGTTCACCGTGCCCGCCGGCGGCGCCGCCCACAGCACCTTCGGCGGCGTCTTGTCGTCCGGCCCGCCGCTGGGAGGGATCTGGTGGGCGCAGGACAAATAGAATATTATTGTTGATGAAATGAAGATGAATAAAAAAAGTTTACCTGTGTTCATAAAATTGGTGTGAGGATGTTTCATGAAATAAAATCTGTCAATAAAAATGGCCATGATGAAGCGATAGAGGAATAAAAGAAATTACAATATAGAGGGAGGATGAAGCGAGGAATTGTTGATTTGATGATTGCGCTATATAATATGGAAAGGAATGGCATTTCGCGAAGTCTGTGAAAACGGGGGGCTCAAACTTATTGATTATTTCCTTCGATGATCTTGATTTAGTTGTTCGTAACGGCGTCAACTCACACACGAGGCCGAAGATTTGATACAGGTCGTTTTTTAAATTATATTTCTATATGTGGCGAAATGTAGAATTATTAATGAGGTCAGAATATAGACGACATTTTTGATGGAAACCCATACCGCTCGTGGTGAGCGCGTCGAACCATGAGCGTTCATCTTTCGACAAGCTCAGGGCGAACGGTTGTCACCTATTAAATAACCGGATCATGATGATAACTGGCGTATATTGGAGGCATGATCAAAAAATGAAAGAAATGATAACCATCGCAAAGGCTTTGTCGGACGCTAACCGGGTTCGCACCCTTTTTGCCCTCAGAAAAGGCGAATTGTGCGTATGCCGTATAATTGAGTTACTCGGGCTGGCCCCCTCGACTGTTTCAAAGCACATGACTGTTTTAAAACATGCCGGGCTCGTGAACAGCCGCAAGGAAAAACGCTGGATCTATTACCGCCTGCCTGAAGCTTTGCAAAAAACGCCGGTTATCCACGGCGTTCTGGATTGGTTGTTTATCTCGTTGACAAAGGATAATCAAATCATTGAGGACGGCAAGAAATTGTCAAAAATCCTCCAGCGCAGCCCCGAATACCTTTGCAAGAAACGTCAGGATAAATTTCAACGGCGCAAGGACCGGGAGGCGTCGTAACCATGATCGCATCTCCGAAGTGCGACACGGCCGCCCCTCACCTTCCTCCCCTTAATTTCATGGGAGACGTGCTGTGTCGCGTCAGCGATAAATTCAGGATGAAGTATTCCATCAAACCAGGGCTTTATCGGATAGGCAACCCGTCGCAAGAATCAAATGTATTGGTCACCGCCAATTACCGGTTGACCTGCAACCACGTTCGAAAGGCGATGGAGAATAGAAATGTCCATGTCCTGGTGCTGAACACAAGAGGCATCAACGTCTGGTGCGCGGCAGGCAAAGGGACGTTTTGCACTGCCGAGATCGTGCGGCAGCTGACAGCCAGCGACCTGGGTTCGAAAGTATCGCACCGGACACTTATTTTGCCGCAACTGAGCGCCTCCGGGGTTAATGCCTCGAAATTGCACAAGGCAAGCGGATTTACAATAAAATTCGGGCCGATTCGCGCATCGGACATCCCGGCATATCTTGACAATAATTTCTCCGCGACCCCCGACATGCGACGGGTGCGGTTTTCCATTGTCGATAGGGCCAAACTTGTTCCCATGGAGGCCGTTCCCGCTCTTAAAACCCTGGGTGTGTTTCTTCTTATCGCAGCCATCCTCTTCGGCATCACCCGCACCGGCATTATCTTTAAGCAAGCATTGGCCGGCGTCTGGCCGATTGTTGTTGCCGGGCTGACATCGGTGTTCACCGGCTCCGGCCTGCCGCCGCTGCTGCTGCCGTTCATTCCAGGCCGGGCTT
This sequence comes from Chitinivibrionales bacterium, assembly GCA_035516255.1. Lineage (NCBI taxonomy): Bacteria > Pseudomonadati > Fibrobacterota > Chitinivibrionia > Chitinivibrionales > Chitinivibrionales bacterium. The sequence continues at coordinate 62,260 of DATJAL010000027.1, forward strand.
TTTCATTCAAAGGATTTTGCACCGGCCTGATCGGTGCGGTGGCGGTATTTTTATTCCTCCAGCCGGTTCGCACCGATGTTTTCCTCGCAGCATTTTGCCTGGTGGCAATGCCTGCGTTCAGCTCGTATCAGGCGTTCCTTTTTACCGGGAGCACCACCTTCACTTCTCCGTCGGGCGTTAAAGCCGAATTGAAAATCGCGTTGCCGCTGTACCTTGCAGGCGCGGGAATTTCACTTGTCTTGTTTGCCGCGGCACTTTACCGGTTCTGGAGGTTTTCATGAATCAATTTTATTTACGCGGGGTGTCCACCTTAAAACTTGCTTCTGAAAAATGTACCGGCTGCGGACGGTGCGTCGAAGTATGCCCGCACGGTGTTTTCGATATCAATGACCGCCGTGCTCATATCATTGCGCTTGACAATTGCATGGAATGCGGCGCCTGCTCGCAGAACTGCGCGTTTGGCGCGCTCTCGGTGAAAAGCGGGGTCGGATGCGCAACCGCAATGATAAACGGCATCCTGACAAAAGGCGATCCCGACCTCGGCACCTGCGATTGCAGCGGCGCCGTTTCTTCGGGGACATGCTGCTAGCGGCTATCGAATGTGCTCATTATTGTTTCAGGAAGGATGACGCATGTCCAAGGCTGAAATATTTGATAGATATCCGGTGTCGAGCGTTATCATGTACAATGGCACGACCATGGTGCATTTCCTCGCCGGCGGTTTCATTTTCTTATTCCTGACCAAGGTCATTGGATCAACAGGGATTATTGTTGCGGTGCTCTACACGGCGCTTTCCTTTCTGGAAATGTATATAATCATGCCCATGAAGGTCTGCACCAACTGCGTGTACTTCAGGCTGCCGGACAGTCTTTGCATCTCGGGGTTGAATGTTTTCGCGCGTCTCATTGCAAAACCCGGCAAGCCGGCAAATTTTCCGAACAGGGCCAAAGGGCTGTTGTGTCAAAACAATCTTTACATTTTGTCATTGGTCCTGCCGATTCTCTGCGGTGCAATCTTCCTTGTGTTCAAATTCAACCTTTTGCTGTTGGGATTGGTGATCGGCCTCTTTGTGCTCCTTGCTCTGCGTTTCTTCGTCATTATTCCCGGCATGGCTTGCGTTCACTGCCGCTCAAAATTCATTTGCCCCCAGGCCGGTCAAATGGGAGTAAGGGAAAAATAAGAACATATGGAAAAATTGAAAATCCTTTTCCTCTGCACCGGCAACTCGTGCCGCAGCCAGATGGCCGAGGGCTGGACGCGAACGCTCAAGGGCGATAAAATAGAAGCCTATTCCGCGGGCGTCGAGGTCCACGGCGTGAATCCGCTTGCCGTCAAGGTCATGGCGGAAGCGGGCGTTGACATCTCAAGCCAGCGGTCAAAGCACGTTAGCGAGCTGATGGATATTCCTTTTGACTATGTGGTAACCATGTGCGATGAAGCGTATCAGACCTGTCCGGTATTTCCCGGAAAGACAAAACGGTTCCATGCCGGATTCGACGATCCGCCGCACCTTGCGAAATCACTGAAATCCGAGGAGGAGATTCTCCAAGTCTTTCGCAGGGTGCGTGACGAGATTAGGAAGTTTGTTGAGAATTTGCCTGAGGTCCCGGGAGATCCCAAAATGGATCCATATAAATAATAATAGGGGGAGGGTGCGAGGAAAAGTCTATTGCTGATTTCCTTCGACGATCTTGATCTCTTCCTTGGTGAGACCGTAGAGTTCGTAGACGAGTTCGTCGATTCTATTGTCTGTAGATTCTATCTTGCGGGACAGGACGGTCTGCATGTGACTGGGTGGGGTGCGGGAAAGTTTCTTATGGTCCTCAAGCAAGGAAGAAACCATGAAGACAATTTTGTCATGGAGGGATTTTTCTGCAGAATTGGAAAAATCTATCTTGCGGATGGGCAATTCTGATAAGTACATCGGCTTATATTCGAAGTAGCCCCCCTGCTTTGTCGATGAAATGGAATGCATGACGAAATCAACGGTTTTTGAATTAAGCAACGCCAAGAGATATAGATCATCGGAACCTATAATTGTGGTTTTATCATTCGAATAATATCCCGTCGTATCAAGGCAGTAGGTTGCTTTTTGAATGATTGCCGGTACAATTATTTTTGGTTTCTCAAATTCATTGTAATAATCTATGGTATCCTGAATTTCATACCATTTATAGGCACCAGGTTTTCTTCCATCCCACTCCTTGCCTTTCCAGTTCTTAGGGCGGGGCGCGAGTTGGTCTTTGAATTTTGTTAAATATTTTTGTATCGCGGTATATTTCTCAATATCAATGCCATGTTTTGTAAAAATCAAATATTGCCCTTCACACACCGTAAAATATCGGTTTACGTCCCTTCCCATTAAAAACGGCTTTATTATTTCTTTGCTGTTTTTGTCCTCTCTAACGAGGCTTCGTTTAATTTTTTCATCAATAACAAAAGCATCATTTAATCCAGTCTTAATCCCATAATAAATTTTTCCCCCGACATATTCCTCAAGCCTAATTCCTTTCCCTCGGATTTTATTTAACAATTGTTCAGTCTTTTTGTCCGCAAGGCTCCAGCCTGAATCCGGCAACGGGGTTTGTGACATAATCGCGACATGTTCCGAAACGTATTCCATCAAATCCTTGAATTCCAAGCTCGTGACTTTGCATACCCTCATTTTGCCGAGCGGCTTATTTTGGGAAAGCTTTAAAATGCACGGATAGGTGGTCACATTTTTAAAGACCGGCAGATCCCCAAAGTCAATAATCTCATTAATCGTTTGTTCTTTCATCCATTTGCGTAACGGTTCCCCATAATTCGCACGCATCCACTTGTTTGCGACAATAATCGAGAACAAGCCGGAACCGTTGAGCAAAGACACACCTCGCTCAATAAAATAGGTATAGAGATCGGCGGAGCTGTGGAACACTTTATAATGGTTTTTGAAATAGTCCTTGAATTGCCCGAGCATTTCATGGCGCACATACGGCGGGTTCCCAATCACCGCGTCAAACCCTCCCCGCTCCATAATCTCCTTAAACCCCTGCTCCGACTTCCAATCAAACGCGTTTATCTTATACTCTTCGTCATCCCCGGCGCTTTCATGCCCGTCATACAGGGCCATTGTCTCCTGAACGCCTTCGGAGTGGTAATAATCGTGTTCAATCAAAGAATTCCCGCACTTGATATTATTCCCCAAATCCGGCAGCGCCCTCTGGTGGAACAATTTCAGTTGTTGCGCAATGCTCTGCTCGTTTTCTCCCTCCAGGACTTTCAATAAAAGCGAGAGCTTCGTAACCTCCACCGCCTGCGTGTCGATGTCCACTCCGTAAATATTATTGAGCAGAATTCTTTTACGCTCCGGTGTGGTAAGACGGTATTCACCTGCTCGCGCCTTGTAAAGCGTTGGATTTTTTCCGGTGGTCCATTTGTCCGGGTCGTTTTTCGTGTACCATTCTCTGTGCCAGTCCAGAAGGTATTGATACGCCCCAATGAGGAACGAGCCCGAGCCGCAGGCGGGATCGAGGATGCGGAGTTCCGACGCTTTTTTAGGCGCTATGTTTTCCACCAGCTTTCCCACCGTGTTCTTAACGATATAATCCACGATATACGTCGGTGTATAAAACACGCCGCCGGCTTTTTTTACTTCTGGTTTGTCTTCTACCTTTGCCTGGTGTCCTGCCGTAAGCCGGATCACTTTTCCAAGAAACTGTTCGTACACCTGGCCAAGAATGTCGGCGGGCAGCACGGAAAATTCATAGGCGCTTTCGGGGTAATACAGCTTCTCGATTATCTGCTTGAGCACCTTGTCGTCAATGTCAAGACCCAGCGTAACGATGTCCGGCCCTTCTTTTCTGTTTTTTTCCTCACGGAAATAAAAGAGCCCGGAATTGTATTTGTCGTCCGCCTCCCTGAAAAGCACGCACAGCCGTTTATAAACATTTTCGCCGTTCAGGTGAGCTTGCAGGCGGCCGTAGTCCTCTATTCCCCGGTCTTCGCAGATGCGCAGGAAAATCAGGCGGTCTATGGTCCTTTGCACGGCGAAATTCAGTTCGCGGTTCGAGAGTTTTTCATTGCGCAGGGCGATGTTCCTTGCAAGCAGATCGCGCCACTCCTCTATCTCGGAAAGGAACGCGTCGTCCACCTCGGTGGTGCCCTTTTTCGCCCTGTTTTCCTCGGCGTATTTGTCAAACGAGCCTTTGAGCACCGCGTCCTTTGAAAAAATACCTGCTATTTCGTCCCAGCGTTTTTCGTATTCATCGTATTTGATGTACAGGATTCTTCCGACGGCCGCATTATCGGTTTTCGCGGGCTTCACCCTGCAGTCGTAAACCGCAAGCTCCTCGAAATCCGAAAGGACCGAGAGCGGCAATTTCGCCGACCAGGCGTAACGGCGGAGCTGAAAGGCCGGGATCGCGTTTTCCCTGATGTTGACGGACGGTTTTTTTGCCTCGACGAAAAACTTGCGCGTCCCGCCGACCCGGAACGAATAATCCGGCGCCTTGGTCGCCGTGCCTATCTTGACCGCGTCCTCATGGATCACTTCCTTGTACGCCTCGGCGAATCCCTGCTTGTTGGCGACGTCCCAGCCGAGCGCTCCAAAGAAAGGATTAAGAAATTCCTGGCGAAGTTGCGCTTCGTTGTACGACGGGGAGGAATACGAGGAAATGTTTTGCTTGAACCGGTTTACGAGCAGGCTTATTTCTTGAGGAACGGGCATTCGGGAATTGTCCCTTCAACGCGGTGTCATCAGTAAAATAGTTATGCGGTCGCCCGTTTTAAAAGAATCATGGGAGAATCTCCTCCCGACGCATTAACCCTTTAATTCATCACCCCTTTAACGTATTTTCCTATTCGCCGCTTCCCCATTTTCAGGAGCATCCCATGGAGCTTTTCGATTTTTCCATCCCCTCGCTCGGCGCGCCGCGCATCCAGTCGCCCATCGTGTTGTCGAAACTGCCCGACGACCTCATCGCGAATTACGCGACCGACGAGCAGTTCATCATGTACGACATCGCGGCGCGGCCCGGCGTCGCGCAGGGCCCGTTTGCAAAACAGAACCTCCTTGAGCTCGCGGGTCCGCGGGAAAAGATCTTCTTTGACCCGGCAAAGGTGCACGCCGCGATCGTCACGTGCGGCGGCCTGTGCCCCGGCCTCAACGACGTGATCTACTCCATCGTCATGGGACTGTGGCACCGGTACGGCGTGCGCAGGATCACGGGCATCAGAAACGGGTACCGCGGCCTGCTTCCGGAATTCGGCGTGGCGCCCATGGAACTGACGCCTTCCGCGGTCGAGGAGATCCGCCACAACGGCGGCACCATGCTCGGTTCCTCGCGCGGCGGCGGGGAAAAAATCCCGCTCATGGTCGACACCATTGAGCAGATGAACATCAACATGCTGTTCGCCATCGGCGGCGACGGCACCATGAAGGGCGCGCTTGCCATTTCGCAGGAGGCGTGTAAGCGCGGCACGCGGCTTAGCGTGGTCGGCGTGCCAAAGACCATCGACAACGACCTTGCGTTCTGCCAGCGGAGCTTCGGCTTCGAGACCGCGGTGTCGCTCGCCGTGGAGGCGGCCGAGAGCGCGCACGTTGAGGCGCACGACGTGATGAACGGCGTGGGCATCGTCAAGGTGATGGGGCGCGAGTCGGGGTTCATCGCCGCGCACACCGCGCTGGCCTCCGGCGACGTCAACTACGTGCTGATCCCCGAGGTCCCGTTCGAGCTCGACGGCGAAAAAGGCCTTCTCGCGTCGCTCAAAAAACGCATCGAATCGCGCCGCCACGCCGTCATCCTCGTCGCCGAGGGCGCGGGCCAGGAGCTTGCGGGCGAGGCCACGGGCACCGACGCATCGGGCAATAAAAAGCTCAGCGACATCGGCCTGTATCTCAAGAAGCGCATCGAGGAGCATTTTGAAAAACTGGGCATCGAGATAAGCGTGAAATACATAGACCCCAGCTACATGATCCGCAGCGCGCCGGCCATTACCACCGATTCCATTTACTGCGCGCGCCTGGGATCAAACGCCGCGCACGCGGCCATGGCGGGCAGGACCGAAGTGCTCATCTCGCTTGTCAATAACAACTTCGTGCATTTACCAATCAGACTTGCCGTATCGAAACGCAACCGGGTCGATCCGGAGAGCCCGCTGTGGCGGGACGTGATCGACAGGACCGGGCAGCCCCTTTTATTAAAAAGTTAAATGATCTGGGCGCCTGCCGGTCACGGCACCGGTTCTCAAATAATAATTAATTTCCTTATTTGGTGGGGACACCACTTCGTGGTTTCCCCTGGCCCCCGGCTTCCGCCGCCGCAGAATGTCACATATAACAATAGCGCGGCGGCAGTGATCCGGGGGCACACCCTTTCCTGCAAAGGGGCGCGCTGGTTCGCTCGCATTAAAGCTCGCGAGGCGTCGCCCCTTCGCAACGCATCCGCTGCGGAACATCCCCCTCCGCCTCCGGCGGTATCCACCTTGATAAGGGGGAAAAATAACTGCGGAAAGTTCGCCCTTGCCCGCGCGCCAGGCAGGACTGGAGGCCGCGCCAGTGCGCGGTGCTGCCCGGCCCTCGCCGTCAGGTATATAGGGGCCGTGGCAGCCGGAGCCGAAGGCGAGACCGGAAGGACGGCCGCCGCCGCGAAAGCGGCGGGGCGCCCAACCTCATTAAGTAATTATTAATTTTTTATCCCAGCATCAACTATTTTTTCTCGCTCTCAATTCCAGAAGAAATTTATTAAAAAAAGGAGTTTTATATCATGGCACCGCACATCAACGTCTGGGACGCGCTCCCCTACCTGGTCGCGGACATCGGGCTTGCCGACTGGGGACGCAAGGAAATCGAAATTGCGGAAAAGGAAATGCCCGGCCTTATGGCCGTGCGCGAAAAGTACGCGAAAGAGGCTCCGCTCAAGGGCGTGCGCGTTTCCGGCTCCCTGCACATGACCATCCAGACCGCGGTGCTCATTGAAACGCTGACGAAGCTCGGCGCCCAGGTGCGCTGGGCATCGTGCAACATCTTCTCCACGCAGGACCATGCCGCGGCGGCGATCGCGAAGGCGGGCGTTCCCGTGTTCGCGTGGAAGGGCGAGTCGCTCGAGGACTATTGGGCGTGCACCTTCCAGGCGCTCTCGTTTCCGGGCGGCAAGGGCCCGGAGCTCATCGTGGACGACGGCGGCGACGCCACGCTCCTCATCCACAAGGGGTACCAGCTCGAAAACGGCGACACGTGGATAAATTCCGCTTCGTCAAGCCATGAGGAGGGCGTGATCAAGGACCTGCTCAAGAACGTGTACAAGAAAAAGCCGGGCCATTGGCACGAGGTGGTCAAGGAATGGAAGGGCGTTTCGGAGGAGACCACCACGGGCGTGCACCGGCTGTACCAGATGGAGCAGGCGGGCAAGCTGCTCGTTCCGGCGATCAACGTGAACGACTCGGTGACGAAATCGAAATTCGACAACATCTACGGCTGCCGGCACTCGCTCGCCGACGGCATCCTGCGCGCCATGGACGTGATGCTCGCGGGCAAGATCGCGGTGGTGTGCGGTTACGGCGACGTGGGCAAGGGTTCCGCGGAATCGCTCTCGTCGCAGAAGGCGCAGGTGTGGGTGACCGAGATCGACCCCATCTGCGCGCTGCAGGCGTCCATGGCCGGCTACAAGGTGACCACGGTGGAGGACGCGCTCCCCTTTGCCAACATCTACGTGACCACCACGGGCAACTGCGACATCATCACCGCGGACCACATGGCGAAGATGCGGGACCAGTCCATTGTCTGCAACATCGGCCATTTCGACAACGAGATCCAGGTTGACAAGCTCAACCATTATCACGGCATCAAGAAGGTCAACATCAAGCCGCAGGTTGACAAATACATCTTTCCCGACGGCCACTGCATCTACCTGCTCGCCGAGGGCCGGCTCGTGAACCTGGGCTGCGCCACCGGCCACCCGAGCTTCGTGATGTCGAACTCGTTCACCAACCAGACCCTGGCGCAGATTGATTTATGGAAAAACAGGGACACGAACAGGCCCGGCGTGACGCGCCTGCCCAAACATCTTGACGAGGAAGTGGCGCGGCTGCACCTGGAGAAGATCGGCGTGAAGCTGACCACGCTGACAAAGAAGCAGGCCGAGTATATCGGCGTGCCGGTCGAGGGGCCGTACAAGGCGGAACATTATAGATATTAAAAAATAAATGGTTGGGCGTTCCTCCTTGCGGTCCACCCCTTCGGGTGCTTCTCCCTCGTCAGGGATTTCCAAGGGTCACAAGGGTCGTCGTCCTTCGGCTCGGGCTGCCACGGCCCGATGGCGGCGGACCGCCGGGGTCCGGGCAGCACCGCGCTCCCGCGCGGCCTCCAGTCTTGCCTAACGCGAGAGCCTTCAAAGGCATTTCCAACTATTTGAAAAACTGGCGTAGCTGGAGTTCAACATGTCCCACTGCATCTCCCCCGCAGCCGAAAAAATCCTCGACAAGAAATTCAAGGTCCTCGACAAAGGCTTTGTCCGTCTCGTCGACTATCTCGGCAACGATTCGCGCATTGTCCAGGCCGCCCGCGTATCGTACGGCAAGGGGACAAAGACCTACCGCGAAGACAAGGGGCTCATCAACTATCTGCTGCGCAACGACCATACCTCGCCGTTCGAGCAGGTGGTGTTTACCTTTCACGTGAAGCTGCCTATTTTCGTGGCGCGGCAGTGGATACGGCACCGCACCGCGCGGCTCAACGAGATTTCAGGCCGCTACAGCGTGATGAAGAACGAATTCTACATGCCGTCGACCGCCGACATAGCGTTTCAGAGCGAAAACAACAAGCAAGGCCGCGCGACCACCGCGGTACCGGCCGCGCTGCGGAAAAAGGTGCTGACCATCCTCAAGAAATATCAGAACGAGCTCTATGGGGCATACGAGTCGCTTCTCGAAAACAACATCGCCCGCGAGCTCGCGAGAATCAACCTGCCCCTGTCCCTTTACACTGAATGGTACTGGCAGATCGACCTGCACAACCTGTTCCGTTTTATCATGCTGCGGCTCGACGCGCACGCGCAGATGGAAATCCGCCAGTACGCCGCGGTGCTCCTGAAAATCGGGAAAAAAGTATGCCCTGTCGCGTTCGAGGCATTCGAGGAGCATGTGCTGAACGGCGTGAGGTTTTCAAAAAGCGAGATGACGGCGGTGAGGAACCTGGTTAAGGGAAAATCCTCGGGGCTTGAGGGCAAGGCGGAGGAGAGACTTATAGGGAAGCTTGGCGGTAATCCATAAGGAACGTTGACCGCCTCTGCCAATTTCGATTTCACCTATTATAATAAGGAAGGATAATTGAACCGGACCCCTCATTTTGCCGTTTTTTCCTTGTTTAAATTTTTTAAATGATGTGACATACATCACATTATTTTACGTTGAAAAATGCTACATTTTATGACATAATTATGAGTTACCATGCGCTGAACCCCGTTTGATTCCGTTTGAACCACATAATAAGGAGATTTTCGATGAAACGCGCCCTGGTTTTTCTGCTCTCCGCATTGATCATTGCTCCCTGCCTCTGCTTCGCCGACAAAGGCCAGATTCCCATCGCGGTCAACGACCTGACGGGCGAAGGGGTCGAGGCGTCGGAGGCGCGCATCATCTCCGACCGGTTCAGGTCGGAGCTGATCAATGCCCAGATTTTCCGCGTCATGGAGCGCGGCGAGATGGAAACCATCCTCAAGGAACAGGGGTTCCAGCAGAGCGGCATGTGCAACGACAAATCCTGCATGGTCGAGATGGGACAGATCCTGGGCGTGAAGCAAATCTTCGCGGGCACCATCGGAAAAATCGGCGGGATGTACACGCTTTCCACGCGGATGATTGACGTCGCGACGGGCGAGGTCCGGTTCTCGGTCACCCTCGACTGCAAATGCGCCATCAGCGACGTGCTCACCAAGTCGGTCCCGTCCATCGCCCAGCAGATCGTTGAAAAGACGAAAGCGGCCATGCAGGCCCCGGCCGCGGCCCAGCCCGCGCAGGCGGCTCCGGCCCCTGCCGCGGCGCCGCAGCCGCAGCAAGCGGCCCAGAAACCGGAAAAGAAAAAATCGCTGTTTACACAATGGTATTTCTGGGTGCCCGCCGCGGTAGTAGTGTGCGGCGGCGCAGCGGCCGCGTATGTCGTTTTTGAAAGAAAAAACTCTGAAGTTCCCGAACAGCAAACCGGAGGAGTGATGGTACAATGGTAACCAAAGTAAAGAGCCGTTTCAGCATCGTCGTTTCCGCCGCCCTGGCGTGCTTCCTCCTCCTGCTGTTCTGCGGCAGGGACTCACTGTTTAACAAACCGGAATCGAAGCCGTACGGCGAGGTGTACCCCGTGCTGCTGTTCAAGAAAGGCGCGTCGACCATTGCGGTTCCCCCGCAGGTAAAAAGCATCAGGATGCAGGTCATGGGTGCCGAGATAGACACCAGCATCACGGTCCCGGATTCGGCGCACAAGGCCCAAATCACGCGCGTTCCCGTCGGCGTGGTGGTGGTAACCGTCGAGGGGCTCGACAGCGCCGGCCAGGTCTTTGATTCGGGAAGCGTTTCGGTGACGATCGAGGCCAACGTGGTAGCCCAGCCGCAGATTGAATTACTTTCCACCCACCCCATCGTTCTCACCTTCATCTCGCCCAAGAACAACGACACCCTGGCCAACACCTCGGCGACCCTGAGCGGCACGATCGACGCGGACTACGGCCTGATCACGTTTAAAATGGGCACTTCCGAAATTACCGTGACCGGCGACCAATGGTCGCGCAACGTGGACCTTGTAAGCGGCACGAACACGTTCGCCTTTGTCGCGGTTGACAACAAGGGAAACACCCTCAGGGACACGCTCACGCTTGTCAATTCCGCCAGCGCGCATGACGTTACCGGGCCGGTCATCGCGCTCCTGCAGCCGGCCGACAGCAGCAAGGTGCCCGTGACGCCGGTCACCATACTGGGGACGGCGACCGATCCCTCGGGCGTGCTTGCAGTCCAGGTGAACAGGCAGACGGCTACGCTTTCGGGCTCGTCGTTCTCGATCAACCAAGACCTTGTCCCGGGAAAGAACACCATCATCATCACGGCGATCGACAACAGCCCCTCGCAGAACAAATCGTCCGACACGTTTACCGTGACCCTCGACACCACGGTTAAGGACACCGTGGGTCCTGTCTTCACCGTTGCCACGCCGAGAAACGGCGACACCGTGGCGACCGCAACGGTCATGATATCGGGGACCACGGCGGACATCAGCGGTGTCGCCTCGCTGCTGGTGAACGGCGTTGCGGCGACGATCGTGAACAACACCTGGTCGGTCTCGGTTCCCGTGGCCGCCGGGCCGAACAAGCTCCTCATCACCGCGACCGACGCATCGCCGCAGCACAACGTGTCCCGCGATTCCATCGCCATTGTCTACAACGCCGCGGCGCAGGACAAGACCCTGCCCTCGGTGGCCATCACCTCGCCGTCGATCAACACCGTGGTGAGCAATCCGCTCAACATCACCGTTACCGGGACGGCGTCGGATCCGGCTGGAATTGCATCTGTCAAGGTTAACGGTTTTTCTGCCGCCTACACGAGCGGCACCTGGAGCGCGGTGATCTCACTGTCGCATCCCGGCAGTAACGCGGTGTGGGCGGTCGCCACCGACGGCGCGGGCAACAAGGATTCCACGAGCATCAACCTCATATACGATTCCACTGCGGCCGACGTGATCCCGCCCGCGATTACCCTTGTGTCGCATACGACCGGACAGACCGTATCGGTCTCGCCCGTGCTTATCCAGGTGACCGCCACCGACGCCAACGGCATCAACTGGGTCACCATCAACGGCGACACGGCCGTCCTCAATGCGGGCAAATACGAGAAATCAATCACGCTTGCAACCGGTGTGAACCAGATCAAGGTGCTGGCTCAGGACAAGAGCACGAACCGCAACATAGACACGCTCAAATTTACGCTTACCTACGATCCCACCGCAGCCGACACGGTTCCGCCCAAAATAACGCTTGTCTCGCACACCAACAACCAGGTGGTCTCGTCGAGAAACGCTCTCATCCAGGTTACTGCGACCGATGCCAACGGCATTGCGTGGGTCACCATCATGGGTGACACGGCGGTCCTCACCGCGGGCAACTACCAGCGGAACGAGGTTCTTGTCAACGGCACGAACACCATAAAAGTGGTGGCACAGGACGCGAGCTCGAACCATAACAAAGACACGCTCGTTTTCACGCTCGTATGCGACACGACGGCCGCGGACAACACGCCGCCGACCATAACCTTTGTCTCGCCCCAGCCGGGCCAGAAGCTTTCCGCGCAACCCGTGCTGGTCCAGGTGACGGTCTCGGACCAGAGCGGCGTGGCGCTGGTGACCATCGGGGGAGACACGGTCTCCTCGACAAACGCGAATTACCAGCATCCGGTGCATTTGACCCAGGGATCGAACACCATCACCGTAACCGCCCAGGACGCGAGCCCCAACCACAACAAGGCCCTGCAAAACCTGACCGTCACGTACGATTCCACACTTACGGATTCGACGCCGCCCAAAATCTCGCTGGTTTCCCTCGCCGATTCCCAGGTCATGTCGGTGAAGACGGTCACGGTCCGGCTTACGGCGACCGATGCGAACGGAATTTCCCTGGTCACGCTGAACGGCGACACCCTGCAGCTAAGCAGCAATATGTACTCTGAGACCAGAACGCTGGCGCCCGGAGCCAACGCATTCAAGGCGTATGCAATCGACGCAAGCTCGAACCATAACCGGGCCGTGCTGAATTTCACCCTGTTTTACGACTCAACGGCCGCGGACACCACGCCGCCGACCATCGCCCTTGCCTCGCCCGCGAGCGCGGTCAACGTGAGCACCGCAACCGTAAGCGCCACCATCACGGACGCAAGCGGCATTTCCCTGGTGACGATCAACGGCGTTACCGTTTCTCCGTCGGGCAGCAATTATTCATGGTCGATGCCCTGCACCGCCGGCACCAACCATATCCTCATCGTTGCAACCGACGCGAGCACCCGAAAAAACCAGGCAACGTTGCGGACGACCTTCACCTACGACCCGCCGCCCGACGCCGCGGTGCTCGCAACGCCCACGATCTTCTCCTACAATAGCGTGCACCTGACCTGGTCGGTGAGCGCCGACAACGACTTCGCGTCGTACAAGGTCTATCATTCGCAGCAGCCGAACGTCTCCACAACAAGCACGCTCGACACCACCATCACCGATGTCTCGACGTCATACTGCACCGTAATCAACCTGCAGCAGAACACCAAGTATTATTTCAAGGTTTTCACCGTTGACAAATTCCCCTCGACAACGCCAAGCAACGAGGTGAACGCCACCACCACGCAGGTCCCGCTGCCGATCGTCTACATCAGTTCGCCCAACCTGCAGCGGGATTCCAATCTTGTCAACAGCTCGCCCGTCGCCGTGTCGGGAACCGTGAGCACCCCGGCGACCGTCACAAGCATGTCGGCGCTGGTGAACGGCAACGCCGCCACCGTGAGCGGCACCTTCCCCAACTGGAACATTTCGGCGGCACTCAACGCCAACGTGTGGAACACCCTTCAAGTCAGCGCGACCGACAATTATTCAGGCACGGGGTCAAAAACATTCTGGCTCTTTTTGAAGCAGCCCCTCAACCAGCCGAACTACGCGTCGGTGGACAGTTTCAACAACACCAACGTTTATTTGTCCTGGGCGCCCATCCAATACTGCACCAACTATACGATTTTCCGTTCGTCAATAAACAACACCGGCCCCTGGACCATCGCCGCGCAAGGCCTTACCGGTCTCCACTATGCGGACACCGGGCTGACGCCGGGCACCCAGTACTGGTATGCGATGAAGGGATCCTATTCGTACCCGTCGGGCTTCGCCTCATCGGATTCCACGCCGCTGTCGTTGACCAATTATTCCCAAACCAAATTCTGGTTCCAGAAGCTTTACTTTCCGAACACGCCGGCATCCGAAGGCGCGAGCGTGGCCGCCGCCCAAAACGGTTATTTCGTATTCGGAACCATTCAGCCGCAGGCGGGCGGCCTGCACTTGCCTTTCTTCTGCAAACTCGACAGCATCGGAGACACCGTTTTCACCTATGCGTATTCGAGCGGGCTCTCCTGGTCCGCCGGCAAGATGGACGCCGCTGCCGACAAAAGCTTTGCGTATTGCGTGGGGTCCCTGTACAACGGCACGGTCTGGACGGCGCTCGTCATGAAGATGAGCGCCTCGGGAGGCGCGCTTTTCTCAAAAACATATAACTGGGCGCAAGGCGTGCATGCGAACTGCGTCAGGGCATTGCCGGACGGAGGGTGCCTGGTGGGCGGTAAATCATCCAATGCAGGCGTTGACAATGTCTGCATTTTCAGGCTCGACGCATCCGGGACCCTTTTGTGGAGCAGATCATTCAACACGTACCAGACCGAAGCCTACGATCTTGTGGTGCTGGGCGACGGCACCGGGGCTGTGTATGCGGGACGTATCTGGAACTCCACCAGAATGGCCGCCGACATCGACCTGGGGAAAGTTTCCATGGCCGGCGACTCCCTGTGGGAAAAACGCATGCCGGCCACAAGCAGTTTCGACTGGTCCGCAGGTAGTATTATTCAGGCGTCGGATGGAAGCCTGGTGATCGCGGGAATGGCCCCGACGAGTTCCGGCGTGCCGCAAAACTACTTTTTGAAAACCGACGCGACTGGCGCGCAGGTGTGGTCAAATGTTTTTCCCGGGTATTCCACCGGCGCCGCCTCCCTTGCATCGGTCAAGCAGACGTCGGACGGCGGTTACATAGCGGCCGGCTATGCCATGAACGTCGGCGGCCAACAGGCCTCTTTGATGAAATTGGCTTCCGATGGAAGTCAAACATGGCAGGTGAATTACGGACAATCCGGCGGCGATATTGGGCAATCGGTGGACATTGCCCCGGACGGCGGCTTTGTCGTATGCGGCACCAATGAAAGCAACGGCAACGGCGACAAACTATGGCTGATAAAGACCGATAAGAACGGCGGCTGCGTGATGCCCGGGCCGTAGCGGTCGACATTTTGGGCCGATGCATCCAAAAATCCCCCGCTTGTCAAGGGGGATTTTTTTATTACGTTTTCAAGTGGAAAATGCGAAAAGAACAACCTCCCTTGGAAACCCCATGATTTCTCATGCAGACAAATACTGTTTTTAATTGCTTCCATTGATAAATTGTACTAAATTCCATACGGTAGCTTTATGGAAATCGCCCGGTCCGCACCGCTCTCGCAATCCGCAGTGTTGAATATTCGATGTAAGGAGTGTTGTATGAAACCAGCCGCATTACTGCTTCCGGTTTTGCTTTTTTCCTTCCTGTTCCTGCAGTGTTCCGGAAACGGGGAAAACGCCAAGAAACCGCCCCAGCCTTCCCAGCTTTCGGTGACCCAGCCAACGGCCAACGGCGCAACGCTCGTGTGGAAGCCGGGCGCAGACAGCCTTAATATCACCAGCTACCGGCTGGTGTTCTCGCACCAGAGCGGCGTTGACAGCCTCGACACCGTTGTTGTGGCCACGGCCGGGACGGGCCGCAGCTTCACCCTGTGCAACCTGCTGCCGGGCTCCACGCTTTATTTCAAGGTGTACGGCGTGGATGAAAACGGGCTGATGACCGGCTCCAACGAGGTACCGGTCACCATCCCCGACGCATCGCCGCACATCACCGTGTCTGCGCTCTCGTCCGGAAGTCAGATCGACAACGACAACGACGGCTATGCGAGCTCATACACGCTGTCCTATACGCTGCAGAACACGCGCCAGGACACGGGCACCGTCATCTGCCGGGTGTATTACCTTCCGTCGGCGGCGACGGCGTGGACGGCCTTTCACGCCGACACCGTCTCCTTTACAGCCGCGAAAGCCGAGACCACGCTTTCGCACATCACCGGCGCCGACCTGCGCGACAGCGTCGCGGTCCGCGCATCGGTCTTCAACCAGGCCGGCACGCTCCTTTCTTCCCGGATCCTCACCGGCATCCGCGAGGAGTCCAACGCCGACGACGGCATCGTGCGGCAGCAGTTCACCATCAAGATGTCCCTCAAGGACAGCGTCGATTTCAACAAAAACGGGTACCTGAGCAATTATTCCATTCTGTACGACGTCGATGTGTCGAGCGGCACCAGCCAGGTGGTCGTGCGGCTTTACAGCCGGCAAAACGGCACCACGGCATGGAAACAGTTCCTCCGCGACACCATTACCGTGACCGGCGTCAGCACGTCGGACCGCGTCTCCGAAACCATAGGGGCGGACCAGCACGAGACGGTGGACATCCTCGCACGCGTCACGGACCTTTCCGGCCGCCCGGTGGCGTCCGATTCGATCCTCGGCGTCAGGGAGGAGAGCCGGGACGACGACCGCGTCTACCGCCTCGCCTATGCGGTCATCGACAGCGTTTACGACGGCGACCAGGACCACTACTACAGCCAGTACCGCCTGAAATTCGGGGCCGACATGAGCTGGGGCAGCGACTCGGCGTATGCGGTGGTCATCCATCACGGGCCCGCGCTTGCGACGGACTCGATCGTGTACCAGAGCCCGCTCTTCCCCATCAGCAATTCGCTGCCCGCGGAGACGAACCCGCATTACGTGATGCTGACCGGGCTCGAAGCCGGTGCCACCGCCACGATCACCCTCAAGGTGTTCCGCGCGGGCGGCATCCTGATCGACACGGCGGTGTTCTCCGTGCCGGATGAAACGCCGGCGGACGACGTCCCGGTGATCTTCACCGCAACCATGGCGCTTACCGCACATGTCGATGGCAACAACAACGGCTGTTACAGCTCGTGGACACTCAACTCATGCGTGTCGGTGAACACGGGCGGCACGCAGACCGTCACCGCCACCTTTTATTACCGGCTCAGCACCGGCACCCAGTGGTTCCCGCTTAACAACACGGCAAACGGCACCAGCACCATTTCCTACACGGTTTCTCCCGGCGCCGCCGTCTGCCATCCGTTTACCGGCACGTACAATACCGGTCCGTGCCGCACCTTTGACGTTCAAATGACGGTCACCAAGGGCGGTTCCGTGGTGGCGCAAACCTATTATTACGGACTGAAGGACGAATACTTTATTTATGACTGATCACCCGAATCGGATGATGATGCATGCCTGAGTCGGCCTATAACATTTCCCGGAAAAACGGCGGAGCATTGACGCTCACGTCCGAATGTCACTGCGTCCGTGTTCCGCACAAGCCGGACCAATGGCTGCTGTATTTCCCGCTCAAGTCGCTGTTCTTTAAAGTAAACAAGACCGCCGCGGAAGTCATCGGGCGGCTCAAGGCGGGCAGAAACGGTTTTTCCCCGAAAGAAAGATCGTTTATCTCCCTGCTGAAAGGCGCCGGCCTGGTTAACGGGGCAGGCGACAAAACGCCCTACACCGGCCTTCAGGTCTCCAAACCCGCGCCGTACCGCACCCAACTGCTGCTCACCCATGACTGTTCCCTTGCCTGCCTGTACTGCTACAGCGGCGCCATACGCAGCCGCAGCCGCATGTCCTTCGCGCATGCCCGCGCCGCGGTGGATCTCGTGATCCGCAATGCATTGGCGGCTCATCAGCGCAGCATTGACATCGGGTTCCACGGCGGCGGCGAGCCGACCGCGAACTGGAAGGTGCTTACAAAAACGGTCGAGTATGCCCGCAGGCGGTGCGCGGAAGTAAAGCTGGGATGCAGCTTCTCGCTGTGCACCAACATGCTGCTCCCTGTTGTCAAGGCCGACTGGATCGCGCGCAACATCGGCAGCGTCACCATATCCATCGACGGCACGCCCGCGATCCAGAACCGGCAGCGGCCCACCAGGAGCGGCGGGCCTTCCTACACGGTCGTGGCCAGGGCCATCGACCGGCTCACGCGGCTGAAAAAGCCGTATGGATTCCGCGTGACCGTCACGGGCATCTCGGAAAACAAGATTGAAGCGATATACCGCCACCTCACCACACGGTTCAGGCCCAACAGCATCTGCTTCGAGCCGCTCTTCGTGTGCGGAAAGCGGCCCACCGAATCCTGCCGCCGCCCGGGCGCCGGCGCGTTTATCAACGGCATCAAGGCGGTTTCGCGGCTTGCGCAAAAGCAAAGGATCGGCATCCAGTATTCGGGCGGCCGGCTCGCCTACATGGGCAATGCCTTTTGCGGCGCGGCGGGCGACAATTTTTTCATCACCCCGCAGGGCGACGTCACGTCGTGCCTCGAGGTCTCGTCGCGTCGCGACAAGCGCTCGCGCCTGTTCTTCTACGGTTCATTCAATGCCAAAAAGAAATCCTTTGATTTCAACTTGGCCAAGTACCGGCGGCTCAAGTCGCTGCGCATGGAGCGGTTCGAGCCGTGCTCGGCGTGCTTCGCGCGCTGGCACTGCGCCGGCGACTGCCTGGCCAAGAAACCCGATTTTGACAATATCACAAAACTCGCCAACGATTACCGTTGCGGCATCAACCGCGAGCTCACGCTCCACCAGCTGCTGCGGCAGCTTGATTTTAAGGAACGGAGCGTGCAAAGGAGGCACTGTGGAGAAAAGAAGTAGAAAACAACCCGAAGGTCCGAAGATCCTCGCCGTGAGCGATCTTTTCCATCTTGAAACCCGCCAGCGTCTCGGACTCGTCAACGCCGCGGAAGTCACCAGGCGGCGCGCGTTCCTCAAGAAAATGCTCGGCGGCGCGGCCCTGCTTGCCTTTCCGTCAATCGGCACTCCCATGATCACCGGCCCGTCCGGCGTGCGCACTATCGCCTCGACAAAGGACGTTCCGGGCCAGACCCTCTGCTGCACCTGCGACACCGACCTCCAATGCAAGTGCCAGACCCACGTCCCCTGCACCTGCCAGTCCGATGCGCCCGCCTGCACGTGCGACGCGGACATGGGGTGCAAGTGCCAGGCATACGCCGGCACGTGCGCGAGCTACGGCTCGTTCCAGCCGTGCAGCTGCAACGCCTACAGCGCGGCGGTCTGCTCGGCCCACAGCACCTGCACGTGCCAGAACCAGTGCGCGTGCCAGAACTACAACCCGTGCGCCTGCGATCCGCAATGCACCTGCCAGAGCAATTGCGGCTGCGACGGCCAATGCATGTGCGAGATCCAGTGCGCGTGCCAGTTGTACGGGGTTTGAACTACTAACTAAAATTAAATTATAAAAATCTGGGCGTTCCCCCACCTCGCACACCCGTGCGAGGTGGGGTCGGTTCTCCTTCCGGTCTCGCCTTCGGCTCGGGCTGCCACGGCCCCTATATGCCTGACGGCGAGGGCCGGGCAGCACCGCACTCCAGCGCGGCCTCCAGTCGCCCCTAACGCGCGGGACATAATTTCTTTTCAGTCAAGACATCCTATCGCGCCACTTGGCAATGCGTTTCCCTATAAATCTTAAGAATATTTCTATTGAATCCGGATATATTTTTCCCTCATGAATTTAAAAAAGGCATATTACATTTCCTGCTCGCGGCGCACCGATGTTCCACGGTTCTTTCTCAATGAATTTTTTGACGCGTGGGAAAAGGGCGAAATCTCCTACGACGCCGGGTACGGACGGTCCTACACGGTTTCGCTCAAACCGCGGGACGTGCTGGGATACGTTTTCTGGTCAAAAGATTTTTCCGCGTTTATCAAGCACGAACTGTTTGGTGAACTGTGGAAAATAAACAACGCCGTGTTTCATTACACCATTAATAATTGTCCTGAGCTTGAGCCCAATGTCGCGCCGCTTCACGTACGCCTGCAGACGCTTGATCGCCTTTGCGAACTTGCGGGACCGGAAAGGGTGTCGTGGCGGTTTGATCCGATTTGCAAATACCGGAGAAAAGACGGAAGTGCCGTCACGAATTTTCCGTCCTTCTATGACATTCTGTCCCATGTCAAGAAATCGGGAGTGAAACGCTGCTACTTTTCGTTCATGAGCCATTATTCAAAATTGAAGAAAAGGGATGTGCTGTTCGGTGATTTTGATGAAAAGGAAAGAACCGCGCTGGGAAAAGAATTGCTGGATGCGGCTTCACAGGCGGGAATGGTACTGTATAATTGCTGCAATCCGGAAGTCCTGCGGCTTGTTCCGGGAATCAGACAGGCGCATTGCATTGACGATGAAATTCTAAAGGAGACGGACAGGTTCGGCGTTCACCCGGATTTAGGCCTCAAGCCCACGCGGGAAGGATGCGGGTGTTTTGAAAGCAGGGACGTGGGGTCATATTTGCAGAAATGTCCGCACAGGTGCTTATACTGTTATGCGAATCCGGGGTAAAAGGGGTTTGAAGCCATTTGACTGATGAGCATCCCGGATTGGATATCGAGCGATTATTGAGAATTTCATTGGATGGTTGCTTCGTCGCCGGCAGTTCCTCGCAATGACGTTCTTGCTCGCTGGCAAGTACACAGTACCAGAATATCGTTTCAACCGCCGCTCGCGGGTGCGCCCAGCGGATGTGTGGAGCTTGCAAGATGCTGGTACCCGGCCGCACCCAAAGGGGGTGTGGGCGCAGATCGCCGCCGCCTTCCAAATTTCTTTTCTTGTCAAGGAGGCGGCGGAAGCCGCACCCCAGGGGGATACCTCTCCCACCAGATGACACAACATTTTTTATCCATCGCCCTGTCAACAACAACCGAATGAAACCTCAACCATCCGGGTATTATATTGAGAACATCCAGTCCACATCTCATTAAGGGGGGCACATGCAAAATCGTGTTCCGTCCGCATTTGCGTCCGTCATCAGTTCAACTCTTCTTCTTTTTCTTTTCACAGTCCAACCTGTAAATGCCACGAAACTCGCCGAGGTTCGGGTCGTTGACAAGGATTATCTCGAGGTGTATTTCAAGGACGGCGACGTCTTTTTCGTTGACAACGGAAAGGGCCCCAGCGCGTTTCTCAACCTTGCCCACGACACGACCAACGAGATCCTCACCTACTACGGCACCGGACTCAACACCGCCACAGCGGTCACGACCGCCTCGTGGAAGCTCGCCTCAGCCGACGACGCGGCGTATGGGACCGCGGGACTCGCGCCCGTAAACTGCTTTCGCAAATCCAAGCTCAACGGCATGTACGAGGGGAGCTGGTCGGGCAGCGATTTCGTCTATTCGCACACCATGGAACACCATATTTACCTCAAGCTGCCGTCTTCCCTGGTGCAGGGCAAGACCTATACGCTGCAGATCGCCGCGGGCACCAACACCGATTCGACGTCCGCGACATTCACGTACGATATTTACAGCAGCCGCTCCGAGGCGGTGCATGTGAACCTGTCGGGGTATTCGGCGGCGCCGAACGTCAAGGCCGCCGACCTGTACGCCTGGCTCGGCGACGGCGGGGCCCGGGACTACTCCGGATTCGTCGGGAACAAAGTCTATATTGTCAACACCTCCACCGGAACGCCCCAGCAGACCGGCACGGTGTCGCTGTGGAAAACGAGCGCGGCGGAGGCGCAGGGCTACAACATGACCGGCTCGAACGTGTGGAAGGTTGATTTCACCGGCTTCACCACGCCGGGCACCTACCGTCTGGCGGTTGATGGCGTCGGGTGCAGCCAGGACTTCACCATCGCCGACACCATCTATCACGACCCGTTCATGGTCGCGGTCCGCGGCTATTTTTACATGCGCATCGGCCAGGACAGCGCCGGCATACGGCCCATTCCGCGGCGGCCGCTTTACATTCCGGGAAAAGACCCGGCCAACACCGTGGTGTACATCACCACCATGCAGCCCACCGATCCCGCTTGGACCACCTTTACCGGCGGCGACGTGTGGGACAATCCCGACGCCTGGGCGCCGTATAAAAACGGCAAGACCAATGCGAACGCCTACGGCGGCCACGCCGACGCGGCCGACTGGGACCGGAACATGAACCACATCTCCAATATTTACGACATGCTGTTCCCCTACATCCTCACGGGCGGGGCGCTTTCGGACGACAACCTGGGCATCGCCGAAAGCCGCAACGGCATCCCGGACATCATTGACGAAGCGAGAAACGAGGTCGATTTCTGGCTGCGGCTGCGCGACGGACAGGCGTATTCGTACGGACTCACCAATCCGGACGGCAACAACGTGCTTTACCAGGCGGGAACCAACGCTATAGCAGCGTGGGCAGCGGCCGCGGGCAGCGCCATGCTCGCCGAGGCGTTCCGCATCGCGGGAAACACCGCGCTTTCAAACGCCTACCGCGATTCCGCCGTCAACGCGTACAATTTCGCCGGCACGCTCGCCGACCAGATGCTCGACTTCAAGCAGAACGTGGGCGAAAGCACGGTGCGCGGCAGGGACCTCAAGATGACGGCCGCCGCCTACCTGTACAACCTTACCGGCACCACTGCCTACGAGGACGAGGTCAACGCCGAAAGCAAGGCCGCGTCCAGCGCCACCGCGGCGATCATCGACCCGAGCAACTTCAACCAAATCTGGGCCACGGCAGGCTATCTCAAGACGAACAGGACCGTGCATTACCAGACGCTCTACAGCAACATGGTGTCGTCGGTGGTGAGCGACGCGAAGAACAGCGAGACCAACTACAGCGGCTCGCGTCCGTCAAGACGCTGTACCGACAACAACACCGAGTATTTCCACACCGAAACGCACGTGCACCGCACGATCCTGGCCCATGCGGTCGCCGCGACCCAGGCCGACAAGGACCTGTTCCTCAACGCGCTCATTTGCGAGGCGGATTGGAACCTGGGCCGCAACCCGGCAAACCTGATCCAGATGACCACCGCGTCCACGCCCCTGTCGAGCAAGCGCAGCGTGGACGCCATGTACATCTCGGGCGGCAATGACGGCACGCCGGGCCAGCACCCGGGCATGACGCCCTATTTCAACACCGACGACTGGGGCGGCAACATGATCATGGGAAATCCGAGCTGGATGTGCGCGTTCAGCTACCCGGCCAACAACACGTGGCCCAAGGGCGAGGTCTATTTCAACACGCGCTGGGTGTACGCCCATTCGGAGTTCACGCCGCAGCAGACCATGCGGGGGAAGATCGCGCTGTACGGATACCTGTACGGGATAAGGAATGGGAACAACCCGGTGAGGCAGAACCCTGGCGTGATTGACAATTTAAGAAACTCGGCGCAGCTGTTCCGCATCGAACGCCTGGCCAACGGGAACTTCGCGTTGACCTTCACCGGCGCGACGGAGGCCGGCAAGCGGCTGCAGCTTTACAATTGCACAGGCAGGTTGATAAAGTCAATCATGCTCGCAGGCAATCGCGCGAGTGTCCGGCTGGAGACGGCCACCATGGATAAAGGGATTTATTTCCTGAAGGTCGAGGCGGAGGGAAGGAAGGTCTGTAAAATGATAGCTGTATTTTAACAGCGTCGCTTTGATGATTGAAACCCAAGGGAGCGCTAAGAACCGGCTCCCTTTTTCTTTTCCCTCTTTATTTCCCTCACCCTGAACCACAGCAGCAGCACCCCGGCCACCGCAAGCGTCATCTCGATCTCCATCGCCATGGCATGCATCGCCCGCATGGACGCCTTGCCGTATTGTACGGTCGTCGCGGCAAGGGCGTCCTTGAGAAACATCGCTTCGGCCGAATGAGGGACAACGTTCTTTTGCACCGCCGCGACGACCCCGTTCCATTTGTGCCGCACGTGCGCGGTTTTCCAGACAAACAGCGGCGCTAAAAGAATTGCGAGCAACAAGCAGGCGACGCCGAAGCAGGCCATATAATCGATCCTTTTTTCAGGCGGGCTTGCGGGACGCTGATCATGTGCCGTTATTTCCATGAGATGTGTCCTTGTTCGGGTGTCTGCGTTTCCTTCTTGACAATGTTTATTATATACCGGCGAAACTGGTGCGTCAACAGGATATTCACGTCCGGCGATTTTAGAGCGGCAGATTTCAGCAGTCACCAATCAGCGGTCAGCAAATCAAAAATGGGATTGCATATCTTGACGAATGCTACTTTCCCAAGCCCGTGAGTAAATATCCAATTGATTGAACGACCATAAGGCAATAGGTGAGAATAATCCAGTTGCGCCGGAAATGTTTGATCTTGATGAACATCTCCGCAAGTTTCATTAAAATAAAAGCTGAATGGGAGAAGTTAGGACAACAACAAGAGGATAGAATGAAGGACTAATTAGGAAATTCATCGGTAAGCAGTGTGAAAGTGACGTTTTATCTTTTAACCTCTTTCGGGAGATTGCTTCGTCGAGGACCCCTCGCAATGACATCATTAATCATTTTCATTTTAACAAAGCGGAAAACAAAACCGGCAAAGTTTTTTATCTCCGGCGTTAGTTACTATGTTAACAAAGTTGCGTATAGCCCAATAAAAAAGCTACCTTCTTTCTAAACCAAACTCAACGTAGTGCTAGAAACACCACAAAGAAAGGAAGGTAGCTTATGGACAAGAAAATGCAAGATTGGATCGTAAAGGGGAAAGAAGTTTTTGTTGGACTTGATGATGCGAAGAAGACGTGGCGTGTATGCGTACGTTCTGAAAAGATGGCAGTTCACGAAAGCAGTATGCCTGCCAACTACGACGTGTTGCGTGCCTATTTAAGACGCCGATATCCGGAGTGTACGATCAAGGTGATGTATGAGGCGGGATTCAGGGGCTTTAACCTGTACGACCGTTTGAGTGAAGATGGGATTGAGTGTGTCGTGTTGCCACCACACTTGATGTTGGAAGAGAAGGTAAACCGAGTAAAGACGGATAGACGGGACGCATGGCGATTGGCGAAGATGCTTGAAGGCGAAGAGCATCTTCGCGGATGTCATGTACCTGATAAGGAACGGCGAGAGGACCGTCAGGCGTGCCGGACGCTGAATGCGGTGGAGAAGGAGATCAAGTCGACACGCAACCGGATTAGAAAGTTGCTGCAGTATCACGGTATCGAGACGGCGATACCGGAGGAGAAAGCATGGGGAAAGAGTGAATTTCGGAGCGTTGAGGAATTGTCGGTAGGTGTAGTGCTGCGGAAGCCGATCAAGGTGCTACTTTCACTTTTAGAGAATTTGTGGACATATCAAATTGAGTTGCGTAAGGAGCTACTAGCATTAAGTAAGAATCCGCGATACCAGAGGGCATTTGCAATAGCAAGAGGTCTTCCTGGGATAGGATGGCTGACGGCCATACGGCTGGTGCTGGAGCTTGGGGAAGATTTTACGAGATTCAGCACCGGCAAGTCGCTAGCAAATTTTCTTGGATTGACAGGAGGTGAACATTCTTCAGGGGAGACGGAACACAAAGGGAGAATAACCGGCCAGGGGCCGACGTTTGTCCGATCGTGGATGATAGAAAGCGCATGGGTAAGCATCCGAAAGGACCCAGTATTGCGTGAGAAATTCGAAAAGGTGAGGAGAAACTCGGGGAGTAAGAAGAAGGCTATTGTTGCGGTGGCACGCAAGCTTGCAGTAAGGCTGTATGCGTGTATGGTTATGAATCAAGAATATCAAATAGGTCTTGTTGCGTAGTGGGACTGGAAAACAAATGGTCAATGAAGGCTTAGAAAAAAGAAATCGACAAGTAGTTCGGGAAAGTGGTGTACGACGTCAGTCCTACTGGTTAGAGAGCAATCTTTAACGAGCGTTAGAATTGTTGACACCATCTCCCAATTTCACGAACAGCAAACTTGTGCGAAGAGCTCGGATAGCAGGTTGTTGAAATCTTTTTTCTGAAGGTAGATTTTTTTTATTGCCTTGTTACATAGCAGGCAGGACTGGGGGCCGCGCCGGAGCGCGATGCTGCCCGGACACCGTGGCAGCCCGAGCCGAAGGACGACGACCCTTGTGACCCTTGGAAATCCCTGACGAGGGAGAAGCACCCGAAGGGGTGGACCGGAAGGACGGCCGACCCCGTGCCTTGAGCGCGGGGAACGCCCGGATTATTAATTTGAATTATCAAGATCCGGCGTCTCGGCCTTCTTCTCCAGATACTTTTTCCCCAAAATAAACGCGGCCACGACAAGCGCAACGGTGCCCAGCCGCCTGCCGAGCACGAACCGGGTCGCGGCGATGCCCGTACCGAGAACAAGACGGACAATCCCGAACACGGCGCCCAGGCCTTTTTTAAGGATCCAGAAAGGCAGAAGAATGATTTTTCCCATCATAGCGAACCCCTTTTTTGGTGTCGACAAGAATACGTTCCAGCCGCAAAACCATTGCCGGTTAAATCAATATACTATTCAGGCGGCGTCAAAACTTTTTTCATTGACGTTTCATTTACTTCGACGTCAGCCGGTTCACGCCCTCCCAACCGGGGCCGGGCGGGTTTTCCCTGTACTTGACGCAGTTCCTGATGAGCTCCCTGCTCGGCGTGGTCTTTGCAAACGCCCGGTACGGCTCGAGTTTTTCCGATTCGTTAAGCACCTCAACGGCCTTGTCCCATTCCTGTTTGCAATAGTGCGCCATGCCCTTTGAATATAGGTCCCGCATCTGCGCGGTTCCGGTGGAAAGCTTCCCCTTTTCGGCCATGAGCTCGTAGATGGTCACCGGCTCGGATTTTCCCACCACGGTGATTTTGTCGAGCTGCCGCACCTCGAAATCGTTTTTCACCAGGTCGCAGGTGAAGTTGCTGATCATGGTGAACACGCCGTACTGCTTTGCGGCGCTCTCCAGCCGCGCCGCGAGGTTCACGGGGTCGCCCATCATGGTGTAGTTCATGCGCGTCTTGGAGCCCATGTTGCCGGTGACGATGCGCCCGGTGTTGATGCCGATGCGCATGCGCATTTCGTGCACGATGGCGGGCCACTTGTCGCCCTCCGCCGTCCATTTCTTCCGCAGCTCTGCCAGCCGGCGCTGCATGTCGAGCGCGGTGAGGCACGCCTGCTTGGCGTGGTCGTCCATGGGCATGGGCGCGCCGAAGCACGCGATGATCGCGTCGCCCTCGTATTTGTCAAGCATGCCGTCGCGCTTCAGCAGGATGTCGGTCATCTCCGAAAGGTATTCGTTGAGCAGCTCCACGAGGCGCGTCGGGGAACCAAGCTTCTCGGAGAACGTCGAGAACCCCTGGATGTCGGTGAAATACGCGGTGCGGACATGCTCGTCGCCGCCGAGCATGGGCAGCTGCCGTGAGGCGTACATCCGGTCGATGAGCTCGGGCGACAGGTACTGTTTGAAGGTGCTCTGCAGGAACTTGCGGTCCTTCTCCTCGGTGATGTAGCGGTAGGCCATCACGGCAGTGAACGTGAGCAGGATGGCGAGCACGGGGCGCGCGATCTCGATCCACAGATGGCTGCCGCCGAAAATGGTCATCGCGACGGCAAAGTACCCGATCACCGCGGCCACGCTCAAAATCGCGCCGACAAGCGGCTTGAGGAAAAACGACATGAACCCGATGATGATGGCCACCATGAGCAGGATGATGAAGTCCTGCCACGGCGCAAGCCGCGTGACAAAGGTGTTGGTCAAAAAGGAATTGAGGAGCGACGCGTGCACCTCCACGCCCGGGTACCGGTTGTCGATGGGCGCTGGCACGATGTCGAAAAGGCCCTGCACCGAGGCGCCCACGAGGAAAATCCTGCCTTCCAGATTGCCATGCACGCGGTCCTTTAAGACTTCATAAAAGCTTTTATATTGAAAGGTCTTTGTCTTGGGTCCGAAATAAGTGACAATGTGGCGGTTGTCTTTGGTGAGCGGTATCCTCACCGGTTTGCCGAAGTCCATGCGCGTGCCGGGGGCCAGTTTTTCGATTGGCGCCCAGCCCGTAGTGCACAAATCCTTGAGCACCGACGCGTTCATGATTGGCAGCGAGGATGCGAGAGTGCCGTCATGGTTCGTCACGTAAAAATCGTAAAACAGAAGTCTTTTTTCACCGGGACGGACCTTGTCAAAATCGGAACGGCTGAGCCGGCCCAGCGTCTCGAGGTCCACTGCCGACAAATCCCATTCGCCGTCGCCCTCGGGCGCGGTGAGCGCCCACTGGTCCGAAGAGGACCGCTTGACAACCATGGAAGGCCCGAGGAAAAGCGAATCACCTTTTCTCAACGCCGCCATCCTGCCGGTGCCTGAGTCGAGGAGCGCGCGGGAGACCGACGGCGGGAACAGCCCGCACGACATCTCGACGAACGCGGCGCCGTTCTTGTCCCTGCCGACCCTGAGCAGCGACGCGACCTCCACCGTGGCACGAGGCCTGCAGCCCATGATTGCTTCCCTTTTGTCAATTATCGCTTCCACCATGGGGGCGGTGAGGTTGGGGTAGGAGAACCTGAGCGTGCCGCTTGAGTCTTTGAAGGCCTTGAGGGGCCTGCCGATGTCGAGATAGCGTCCCGGCTCGAACACGATCTCGCCGTTGGGCGTGCCGAACAGGGTCGCGGCCGCGCGCACGCTGATGGGCAGGTACACGGGCGTATGGTCGCCGAAGCCGTACAGAAGCGGGATCTCGCGGACAACGCCGTCCGAGTTGGGCGGCATATTGACAAACCCGATGTCCCGCGCGGCCCGGGCGAGTTCCGGGAATATGCCGTCGATGACCGGCTTTTTATCGAAAAGTTGCTTCCGCTTGAGCGGCGGCAGAATAAGGGCCGACGACGGATGGAGCGAATCGTGCCATTCCATGGTCATTTTCGATTCGATCGTGGATTGCGCCCAGCCCGGATAGTCGCGTTTCTCTTCCATCTCAACGGCATGAAAAACGTTCCCCGCCTGACCGGTGGCGGCGATGAACCGCCGGTCGTAATCGATGGACGACAAAAGCGGCCCGTATACCGGCGCGGGCACGGTAAACCCCGGCGTCCTGCTTTTGCATGTGTCAATAAGGCGCTCGAACCGCGAGACGTAATTTTTATCGTCGGGATCAAAGAACATGATGTCGAACAGGACCGCCGCGGGGTCGTGTTTCGCAAGCGTCCTGAGCATCTGGGCATGGTACGAGCGGTCCCAGTTCCAATACTTGCCGAGCTTGTGCTGGCTCATCTCGTCGATGTCGATGATGTAAATGCCGTTGTCGTTTTCCTCCTCCATGCCGTCCGCCCTGGCCGGCGCGTTATCTTCGTATAACATATGATAGCGCAGGTAATAGGTCTGGTCTTCAAGCACGTCGATGACCCGTTTTAAAAAAAAGAGGTTGAATAAAAGGGCGACAGCGATCCCCATGGCCGATCCGATGAGCAGGCTCTTCCCGATTCTCCTGAGCAATTTCATTGCCCGGCTCCTATTAAGCAGGGGTTTGCTAAATATAAGGTTTGGGCGTTCCCCCGCTGCGCGGGGTCGGCCGTCCTTCCGGTCTCGTGCTTCACACTCGGGCTGCCACCGCCCTTATATGCCTTGCGTCTCGATACGCCGCTTAAAAGCGGCCACTCGGCAACTGCACCCTACAGGCTATAATACTTGTCTTTATCTACAGAATAATGGCTTACGCTGCCACTCCTGCATCGCCAGCCACTAATTCTTTCCGCGAATCACTAAAGTACCGGCGCCAAGAGGGGTGTGCCCCCGGATCACCGCCGCATCCTCCAAGAGGTTTTTATTATTGACATATGGGATGCGGCGGAAGCAGGGGGCCAGGTGGAGGCCCCACCAACATTATCATAATCATATAACCATTATATAGAGATTGACCGTAAATTACAAGCATCATCATTTTAACGGCTTATCAATACTTGTCTTTCATTTATTTTACTATTATGAAATTCGTCCCCGAATGCCTCGCCTGTTTCGTGGATGACATAACGGGAGCGCTTGACATGCTCCACGCGCCGGCCGCCGGAGGCGCGGCCGTGCTCAGCGAGTCGCTTGCCTACCTTTCCGGCCATATCGCCGACGGGATGCCCCCCTCGTATTATATCACCGAGCTCCACCGTATCCTCAAGCGCCGCCTCGGCGTCAAGATGCCCTTTGCAAGGCTGCGCGCCGCGTGCCTGAAGGCGGGAATGGCAATCGCCCGCAGGGTCGAAAAGAGGGCCTCGGCGCTGAGCGGCGAGCGCAGGTTCAGGTATCTTGTACGGTGGGCGATTGCGGCAAACAGCCTTGACTTCCGCACCGCGGGCGCGGGCTACGGCCTCACCGCCGCGCGGGCCGAAAAAACCATTGCCGGGTATTTTCGCAAAGGGCTCGACGTCGACCATTGCCGCCGCATCCACGCGGCGGCGTGGCGGGCCAAATCGATCGTTTACATACCGGACAACGTGGGCGAGCTCCCCTTTGACAAGCTTCTGGTCGGCCTTCTTTCGTCGTACGGCGCCGATGTCACCGTGCCGCTGCGCGGCGGGCCCATCACCAGCGATGCGGTGATGGCCGACGCAAGGGCCGCCGGGATGCAGCACGCGGCTTCGCGGCTCATTGGTGCCGGCCCCGACACGCTCGGAATTTCTTTTAGGGAAATGAGCCGCGCGCTGTCGGCCGCGCTGTCCCGCGCCGACCTGGTGATCGCAAAAGGCCAGGCCAATTACTACGTGCTTTCGGAATTCGGCCGCCGGTACCCGCGTGCGACCATCGCCTGCCTGTTCACCGCGAAATGCGGACCGGTGTGGGAAAAATTCGGCTGCAGCGGCAAGGCGTCCATTGCCGCGATCATACAGAACGTAAAAACCGGAGGCAACCCCAAATGAAACCGTTCAACCTCGCCATCGCGCTTACCCTGTCGCGCATCGTCATAGCGCCGTTTTTCGCGTTCTTCTTCATCCGGAGTTTTCACGCCGCCTCGCCCGTGGTCGGCCTGTGGATCTCCGCCGGCCTTGCGGCGCTCATCGAGCTTTCCGACGCTTTTGACGGACGCATGGCGCGGGCGCGCAACCAGGTCTCCGATTTCGGCAAGCTCCTCGACCCCATGGCCGACAGCCTTTCGCGCCAGACCATTTTCCTATCGTTCATGGTGTGCGCCGACCGCATCATCCCGCTGTGGATGTTCCTGCTTTTTTTATACCGCGACGCCGTGCTTTCCATTCTGCGCATGATGTGCGCATACCACGGCAAGGTGCTTGCGGCGCGGCAGATGGGAAAGCTCAAGGCCGTGGTGCAGGCCGTGGGCGCGTTCACGGTCCTGGCCCTGTGCCTCGGCGCAGCATATCACGTGCCGTGGATCCCGCTCGTGGTTTGGGGCAGGCACCCGGGGTTCTGGGTCATGTGCGTTCCCGCTGCGGTGACGGTTTTTTCCATTTACGATTACATCGCCTCGAACTGGGATGTGGTGAAGGTCATGGCCGTTTCGCAATTTTTCAAGTAGAAAGCAGCAGCGCATGTCAAAACCGGCGGTTCTCGTGGCGCCGTCCATTCTTTCGGCGGATTTTAGGGTGTTGGAAAAGGAAGTGAAGCAGGCCGAGGCCTGCGGCGCGGACCGCATCCACTGCGATGTGATGGACGGCCACTTTGTGCCCAACCTCACGTTCGGCCCGCTTCTGGTGGAGGCCGTGAAGAAATGCGTTTCGATACCGCTCGACGTGCACCTCATGATTTCGAACCCTCAAAAGTATATAACGCAGTACTGCGACGCGGGCGCGAATGTTCTTATCGTGCACGCCGAGGTGTGCGAAAGCGATCTGGAGCAGGTGCTTTCCGACATCCGCAAGCGCAACGTGCGCGCCGGCGCGTCCATCAATCCCGACAAAGGCGTTGACCTGCTTCTTCCCCATCTCGCCGCAATGGACCAGGCGCTCATCATGACGGTGTATGCCGGGTTCGGCGGCCAGAAATTCATTCCCGAAATGCTGCCCAAAATAAAAACGCTGGCCGGCGAGGCTTCACGCCGTAACCCCAAACTCGACATCGAAGTGGACGGCGGCATCAACCG
The DNA here is from genome assembly GCA_035516255.1 of Chitinivibrionales bacterium. Lineage (NCBI taxonomy): Bacteria > Pseudomonadati > Fibrobacterota > Chitinivibrionia > Chitinivibrionales > Chitinivibrionales bacterium. The sequence goes on from DATJAL010000027.1 coordinate 93,921, forward strand.
CGAAACCGCGGCGCTGTGCGCACGCGAGGGCGCGAATGTTTTTGTGGCGGGCAATTATGTGTTCAAGGCGGAGGATTATAAAGAACGGATTTCGGCGATACGCAACGCGGCGGAGGAAGCCAGGAAAAAAGGTTGACGGGTTGAGAGGTTGTTGAAGCGAAGTGAGAATAATTGTCACTCCCGCGAAAGCGGGAGTCCAGTCCACATGGATTCCCGCTTTCGCGGGAATGACCCCGATGTCATCCTTGCCAGGCCTGTCGAAGGGTTTCTATTTGGATAGATCGTATATGAAAAGGACCCACTCATCTGTTCGTCCCTGCGTGATTCTAGAAGCCGTCTTTTCAAGCATTGCCTGTTTATTCATTTCCGGATGCGCCACCTACCCCTTCGACACTTCCGGCCGCGACCTGCCCGAGTTCGAAAGCGTGTGGCAGTACCTTTCGGCGTACAGCCTGTGGCAGGACAAGGTGCCAAGCGAAAAGACCGCGCTCGATTCCTTTCAGATCCCCGAGGCCCTGCTCGCGAGCGTCGACGACACGCTCCACGGCGTCAATTACACCACCTACGACTCCACGCAGCTTCCGGCGGGCGCCGCGCTGTCATCGGCCGCGGCCGTGCTCGATACCCACACCGTGTATTATGATGCTCTCACCGATTCAACCGCGGTGCTGACGATCACCGAATTCAAGCAATACGTCACCTATTCGGAATTTCTCACCACGCTTCCCCTCCTTGCCGGGCGACCCAACATCATCATCGACCTGCGCAACAACGGCGGCGGCGACATCAATACGGTCGATTCGATCATGGAATATTTCCTTCCTGTCAATACGCCCTACATCCAGGCGACGTACCGCACATACGACGAGTCGGCGCGCACCGCCGCGACCGTGCCGTGGGTGAACTGGAAAACGCTCCTCGCGCATTCGCCCACGCTCGCCGGCAAGCGCCTGGCCGTGCTCATGAACGGCTTTTCCGCCAGCGCCTCGGAGATCCTCATCGCGGGCCTCAAGGACGGCCGCGCCGCGGCCGGCGGCGACACGGCCGCGCTCGTGGGCGAGACCACCTACGGCAAGGGCATCGGCCAGATCATCATCTCGCGCACATATCTTGGCAAAAGAGACCTCAAGATCACCTTTCTGCGCCTCATGGGGATAAGCTCCCGCATCGGCGATTACCACCGCAAGGGCATTGTTCCCGACGCGGCGGTGACCGGCCCCGTGGCGCAGCTGTCAACCGCGCTGCATATTCTTGAGCCGTCCGCGCCGCTGCTAAAGTCTACGGTTACACCTTTATTGGGCAAAGCTATTGCAGAGGGGTATATCCGCATGCCTGCAGTTCCCGTTCTTGAAAAGTAAAGAGATGAATCTACGTTGTGGTCTGGGCGTTTCCCCGCTTCGCGGGGTCGGCGCCGACATCGGCAAATAATCAACCGACAGAATAATTTCTTTTATCTTGATTGCGTTAACCTCACCCCCTTCTCCCACAGGGCGAGGGGGATAAGAATTTTTTCCCCTCTCCTTACGGGAGAGGGGTGGCCGAAGGCCGGGGTGAGGTTTCTCGCTTGCACTTTCCTTTTTTATTCGAAAAATAATTCTATAAGCATCCATCCTTACTACATGGAAATCAGGTATCATTTATATTATTCATAATAAAATTTACCCTTTAATAAAACATTCCAGGAATGATCGTGCACAGACCGTTACTCCCGAAATTTCATCCGTCATTATCATTCCTTTTTCTTTTCATCATTCTCGCCGTCACCTCATTTGCCTCCCAAACCGGGCACCCGCTCAATCCCGACATGCTCGGCAACAAAAGCTTCACCGAATATTACACCCTCACCGCCATGCACGGCGACCGTTTGTTTGTCCAGGTGCAATTGACTTTTACCAATCTGGGCGTGGAAAACAACAACGCCGCGTGCAAGGCGCTCGTGCTCAAGCCGGGGGCGACCTCCTGGAAGGTTAACGAGAAATTCAGCCGGAAGGAATGGAACTACTCTGAGCAGGGCGCCTCCACGCTGTCGGTGGGGACCAACACGCTGAGCGTTTGCGGCGGAAACACGTGCCTTTTTGCGAAACTGGGCAAGGGCACGGTGAAGATCAAACTGCACGGCGTTCCCGCGGCCATGAAAACACCCAACCTCGATTTCCCGAAAAACGAATCGGGAAAATTCTATGATTATGAAATCCTGGTTCCGTGGACCTCGCTGGAGACCTCGCTCGACGTTCCCGGATTTCCCAAACAGGACCTGAACGGATTCGGCATGCTGGAAGTGGCGAAATCGGTGGGCACCTCCCGGGACGTCTGCCGCGGATGGGTGACCTTCAGGGGATTTGAAGGCGACAGCTTTTTTCTCGCGGATTTCAGGCTGCCGCCGGAGGAAAAACTGCCGGCCGCGGGATGGATCTGGAAAAACGGCCAGGAGAAGCCCCTTGCCATGACCGGCCTTCATATCAGGAAGGAATGGCTGTCGGTTGACGGAAAGCAAGTCGAGGGCCGCGTCATTTCGGCGCTCGACAATTCATTCATCATCACCGGACGCGACCTGCTGTACCGGTACTCGTTCGTGGACGAACTCGGCGCCTTTACCGGCTACCTGGTCAAGGTGGTGATCGGGAAACCCATCACCCGTTATTACGACGCCGAGGTCAGGTTCGCCGGCGAAGCGCGGCCGCTGCACGGCGTCTTGGAGCTGATGAGCATTGAATAAGAAACCGCACACGCGCCAGTCATGGAGCACCGCCGCGGAGAGCGGCGCGGCCGACGCGCGGGAACTGCGGCGGCGTCTTGACGCATGCGAACATTCGCTGTCGCTCATCGCCCGGGAGCGCGACCTCCTCAAGGTGCTGCTCGACAAGATCCCGGACAACATCTACGTCAAGGACGCGGACGGCCGCTACATCGTCGACAACGCGGCGCACCGGAAATTCATCGGCGAGAGCGATGAGCGCAATGTGATCGGCAAAACGGTGTACGACTTTTTCCCGCCCGACCTGGCCGGCCGGTACCACGACGACGACCGGAACATCATCAGGTCCGGCACGCCCATCCTCGACCGCGAGGAGCCCATCATGGGCATCGCGGGAAAGGAGCAGTGGGTCGCCACGTCAAAGGTGCCCGAATTCGACGACGGCGGCAGTGTCTCGCGGCTCATCTGCGTGAGCCGGAACATCACCGAGCGCAAACAATATCAGGACGCGCTGCAAAAGGCGAAAAACGACCTTGAGCGGCGTGTTGAGGAGCGCACGGCGGAGCTGAAGACCGCCAACGATCAGCTGCACGCGCAGATGGCGATGCTCCAACAGAAGGCCCGTCTCGACATCGAACTCGAGGCGGCGCGCGCCATCCAGCACCGGCTGACGCCGTCATTCAGGCCGAACATCCCCCGCGTGAGCCTCAAGGGAGTGTATTATCCGGCGTACGAGGTGGGCGGCGATTACCTCGATTATTTCCAGAACGACGCCGGCAACTGGGTTGTCGCGATCGCCGACGTGTGCGGCAAGGGGATCCCGGCCGCGCTACTCATGACGATGCTGCGGTCGATGTTCCGCGCCGAAGGAAGGCGCGAAACGTCGGCACGCAGCCTGCTGTGCTCCGTGAACGACAGCATGGCGGCGAACATCGACCACCGCTCGTTCATCACGGCCCTGTGCCTCATCATCAGCGGCGACGGCGCGTCCATGACGTATGCGCGGGCCGGCCACCCGCCGCTCATAAAGCTTGACAAATACAACGGCGGGCCGCGGATCATGGCGACCGGCGGCATGGCGCTCGGCCTGGTTTCCGACGGCGCCTCGTTTCGCGCCGAGCTCGGGGAATCGACCATTCCGCTGGAAGCGGGCGACAGCTTTTTCATGTACACCGACGGCCTCATCGACGCCGAAGGCGTTCACGGCGACACCTATGGTTCGGAGCGCCTCGAAAAACTTCTCGCGAGGCTTCCGCACGCCGACACCGCCGACGCGCTTGTCGCCGGGATCATGGACGACGTCCGGCAGTTCACGGGCGGCCGCCCCTTTCGCGACGACATGACCATCTGCGGCCTGCAGGTCATTGGGGATGGACGAACGCCATAGCCCGTGTCGATTTATTAATTTGATGGGGACGCCACTTCGTGGTTTCCCCCGGCTCCCGGCTTCCGCCGCCCTCTTGACAAGAAGAAAAACCGGGAAGGCGGCGGCGATCCGGGGGCACGCCCTTTCCTGCAAAGGGGCGCGTGGGTTCGCTCGCACCAAAGCTCGCGATGCGTCGCCCCTTCGCGACGCATCCACAGCGGAAAGTCCCCCTCTGCCTGGGCATCCCCTTGATAAGGGGGAGAAAAAAACGCGGTAACATTACCTTTGCCCGCGCGTCAGGCAGGACTGGAAAAAGATAAGTGCGGTGCACACTGCTTAAGCATGATGCATTTTTAGAGCTTAAAATGAAATTCTTTACACGGAGAGAACTCCTTGTTCCCACCCTGTGGGGATGGTGCGCCATCGCACTGCTCGCGGCCGCCGGGTGCTTTGCGTTTGTGTTTTCCATTCATCCGTTTCTCTCGCCGGTGCGCCCCGGACGATCGGATGTTCTTGTTGTTGAGGGATGGGTGCCCGACTACGCGCTGCAGCTTGCCGCGAAGGATTTCCTCAACAGGAACTGCCGCCTGCTTGTGGTCACCGGAGGCCCGCCTGAAACCGGATTCTTTTTAACCGGCTATTCTTCCTTCGCGCATATCTGTTCGGCCACCCTGAAGAAAATGGGCGTCGACAGTTCCAAAATAATCGCAGTTCCTTCGGTATTTGTCCAGAAAGACCGCACCTACGAGGAAGGGGTGGCGGTCAAGAAATGGCTGTCGCAGTCCGCGCCCGGGGTAAAATCAATCACCCTGTATTCCCTGGGGTGCCATTCGCGGCGTTCGCAGCTGCTCTTTCAAAAAGCGCTGGGAAAAGGCTGCTCCGTTGGGATCGTGGCATGCCCGAGCCGCGATTACGACGCCGGAAAGTGGTGGCATTACAGCAACGGCATCAGGGCCGTGGCCGATGAGACGCTGGCCTATTGCTACGCGCTGCTCTTTTACGCGTTCGGGTCGTAAGCACAGGCATGATTGGTCATCCTCCATTCCGATTTCCTTTACTCCGGCCTTGAAAAACCGCTCCCGAAGTAGTACAATTTGGAATCATTATATAGTATTGTATTTCATTTTTATCATTATATCAGCTTCACCTGATGAGCAATTCCACCTCCATCAAAACCAAGAACGGCCCGGACGTCGAGCACGCCGGTCTCATGGATATTCTCCGCAGAATATCGCATTTTGTCACCCGCAGCAGCCCGAGCAAGAACCTGGAGGAATGGCTTTTTCCCTGGGTGCAGATCCTTTGCGGCTGCGCCGCCCTTTTAGCGTTTGTCGAGAATGCCCTGCTCAAGTTTAATATGGTCCTCCAGATCGGCACCCTGCTTGCCGCGCTCCTGTTCGCCCTGTTCTGGTACCTGTCCTGGCGCGGCGTTTCGTACACGAAACTGGTGTACCCGGCAACCGGCACGCTGGTCGCCCTCCTTTCGGTGGTGTGGATTTTCAACGCGGGAAGCCGCGGCGGCACGCAGCTGTTCCTTCTCATCTGCCCCCTTATTTTTCTCGTGTTCGCCAGCGGCGTGGGGCGCATTCTCACCCTGGGCATGTACCTCATCGACGTGGTGCTGCTCATGATCCTGGAGTTCACCAATCCCGAGATCATCGTTGGATATTCTTCAGAGCTCGAACGCATGGCCGACGTCTCGACCTCGTTTTTCATGGCGCTGGCGCTTGCCGTGATCTTCACGCTCGTGCTCCACCGCGGGTACCGCAACGCCATGGCAAAGGCCGACGCCGAGAAACGCGCCAGCGACGCGCGTTTTTTTGAGACGGCCGACATGCTACCGGTGGGCATCTGCGAAGCGGACCGCGACCTGGTCATTTCGTTCTTCAACCGGTCGGGATACGAACTGACCGGTTTCACCCAGGGCGAGTTCGACCGCGAGCATACCGTGCTCGACCTGCTTCATCCCGACGACCGGCAGCAGGCGAAAAGCGATTTTAGCGCGATCCTTGCCGGAAGCCACCTTCCGCTGCACGACTTCAGGATCGTGCGCAAGGACGGCAAGACGCTCAGGGTGCTTCTCCAGTGCGACCAGGTGCACGCGGAAGGTAAAATCACGGGCATGCGCATGTGCATGATTGACGTAACGGAAAAGAAGGCCCTCGAGGAGCAGTACCGGCAGTCGCAGAAAATGGAGTCGGTGGGCCTGCTCGCGGGCGGCGTGGCGCACGATTTCAACAACATCCTGTCCGCGGTCATGGGATACGCGAGCCTCATCAGGCTCGAAAACCGCGAAAAAGGCGGCGCGGCCAGCGATCCGAAGGTCGAGGAACAGGCCACCGCGATCCTCAATGCCGGCGACCGCGCCACCGACCTCGTGCGCAAGCTGCTGGCGTTCTCGCGGCAGGGCGCCTACGAGGTGAAGCCGCTCAACATCCACACCCTCATCGACGACGTCGCGGCGCTCCTGTCGCACAGCATCGACAAGCGCATCGTGATCGCCAAGAACCTCACCGCGCTCAACCCGGTGATCCAGGGCGACCAGTCGCTTTTGCAAAGCGCGTTCCTCAACCTCGCCATCAACGCGCGCGACGCCATGCCCGACGGCGGCACGCTCACCTTTTCCACCGCCTGCGTCTCGATCGACAAGGTGTTCGCGGCAAAACGCCCCTACACCATCGTGCCGGGCCAGTACGTTTCGGTCTCCGTGTCCGACACGGGCACGGGCATGGACGCAAATGTCAAGGCACACCTGTTCGAGCCGTTCTTCACCACCAAGGAGCCGGGCAAGGGAACGGGCCTCGGGCTCGCGAGCGTGTTCGGGACCGTGAAGCGCCACGGCGGGTTCATCGAGGCGGAGTCGACGGTCGCCAAGGGCACCGCCATGACGCTCTGGCTGCCGCAGGCGGCGAGCCCCGCGCCCGCCGAAAAGGCGCCGGCCGTGTCGAAAAAAAAGGGCCGCCTCCTGCACGTGATGGTCGTCGACGACGAGCCCATGATATGCGAGTTTGTCAAGGAATTCCTGTCCGGCGAAGGGCACACCACCACCTCGTTCACCAACCCCAAGAAGGCCGTGGAGTGGTACCGCCAGAACTACGGGAATGTCGACTGCATCGTGCTCGACATGAACATGCCCATCATGGACGGCAGGGCCTGCTTCTCTGCCCTGCGCGCCGTCAATCCCGATGCGCGCGCCATTTTCTCCACCGGGTTCATGGTGGGCGACACGGCCTCGATCATCAGGATGCCGGGGATACGGGGGTATATCCAGAAACCGTTTACATTGGAGAGGCTGGTGGCCGCGGTAAGCCAGGCTGTTGAAGGCGCCCCAAGTAAGAAGTAAATAATCCAAGTTTATAAAATAAAATCATCTCGTGGGGAAAGTTTCCCCCTCGCTCCGGCCAGGTCGCGCTCCACCATTTTTCAACAGATTCGTACCCGTTAAGCACGCCCGGTCCTACGCTACCCCCTCCTGGGTGCGGCCGGGTACCGGCGTCCGCAAGCCCGAACCTCCCGCTGGGCGCACCCTTGAAGCGACCGATTACCAAGGCGAACTTTCATTTTAGTTATTGAAACCGCCACGAAGTGGCTGCATAGTTATAGCCCGGGGCACCGCCCCGGGTTGAACCGGAGAATATAAGCGTCCCCCTCTCCTGCGGGAGAGAGGCGGCCCGCAGGGCCGGGGTGAGGTTATCCTATTAATCAATACTTGGTCGGCGCCATTGTGCTAGTTGACAGGCTTGAATTTTGCCGCCGCGTCGGCGGCTTCGCGCGGCAGCCCGAGGGCGGGCCCGAGACCGGAAGGACGGCCGACCCCATAATAAAGGCTGGATCGTGTGACCCAGCCTTTATTATGGGGGAACGCCATGGCTTTCTATTTTAAATTTATCACGGATCAAGCGAAGGATCGTACTCCTCAACCGTCGTCATGTATCCGTTTGCCCCCTGCACGCCGCCGATGGCGTAGATCTTGTTGTTGACCACCACGAGGTCAACGCCCCACCGCGGCGTGGGCATGCTCGCCTTGGTGGTCCACGAGTCGGTTGACGGATCGTAACATTCCACTTTGGCAAGATCGCTCACGTCGTCGGTGCCGCCCATCACGTAGATCTTGCCGTTGACCGTCGCGGCCCCGGCCCGCGTCCGCTTGGTGGGCATGGCGGTCTTCGCGTTCCACACGTTGGCGGCCAGGTCGTATTCCTGCACCAGGTCCAGCGGCGTGCTGGGCCAGTATTCGCCGCCGATGGCATACACCTTTCCGTTGGCCGCGGCAACCGGCGTGCTGTTGCGGGGCGTCATGTCGGTCAGCTGCGTCCAGGCGTTGGCCGAGGGATTGTATGATTCGTTGGTACCGAGCGAACCCGAAATCGAATTGTATCCGCCCACCGCGTAAATGGTGGAATCGATCACGGCCAGGGCGGGCCCGCGCTGCGTCGGCATGTCCGCCTTCAAGGTCCAAGTCTTGGCGACGGGATCGTACTCCTCGACTGTTTTGATGTCGCCGCCGCCGATCGCGTAGATCTTGCCGTTGACCGCGGCCGCGGCGGGCGACCTGTTGATGTCAAGGGTGTCATAAACGTTCCAGGAGTCGGCCGCCGGGTCGTATTGCAGCACGTTCATCGAGTTGGTGTCGTAATAGCCGCCTATCACATATATCTTGTCGCCGACGACCGCGGCCGAGGCCAGCATGCCCTTGGGCATGCTTTTTTTGGTGACCCACGGTACGGTATTAGTTGTGGTTGTAAAGCTCCACGCTGCGGTCCACGAGCTCGTGATGTTTTGCTGCCTCGCCTGCACGCGCCAGTAATAGGTGGTGCCGCGCGCGAGGCCCGAAACCGTTTTTGTCGTTGTTGTCAAGGTCGAATCATCGGCAACCGGCGCCGTGAACAAATTGCTGGTTGACAACTGGACATGGTAGTTCGCCGCGCCGCTCACGGCGGACCACGAAAGCGCGGCGGTGAGCGGCATGCCCGCGGTCCCGTTGGCCGGCGCGTCCAGTCCCGGCGCCGAAAGGGTCCCGTTGGCGTAAAAAATCCACACCGGCGACCATGCGCTCGCGCCGGCCGCGCCCTGCGCCTGAACCCGCCAGTACACGAGGAAGGGCACCGGCGGGAAGTTGACCGTTGTCGTCGCAGATGTCAAGGCAGAATCGTCCCTGAGCAGGGAGGAAAACAGGTTGTCGGAGGCCACCTGGACATGATAGGTCGCGGCGCCGGGCACGATCAACCAGGAAAGGGTCACCGGCGACGATATGAAGGTCGCCCCGTTGGCCGGCGCGCTCAACACCGGCGTGGGCAGCGCCGCCGCGCTGATGGTGAAGCTCCATACACTGGTCCACGCGCTCGCGCCGTTCGCGTTCTTCGACCTCACGCGCCAGAAATATTTGAGAACGGACCCCGGGAGCGAATCAATGGTTTTTGACGCGGAACTGAGGGTTGAATCATCAACAACGTATTTTGAGAAAAGGCTGTCGCCCGACACCTGCGCCTCGTATGAAACCGCGTCGGTGACGGTTGACCAGGCAAGGACGATCCCTTTGCGGGACAAATTCGTCGTATCGTTCGCGGGACTGTTCAAGACGGGTGCGGACGGCGGCAAGCCCGTGCCGGTGGAAAAGCTCACTATGCTTGACCACGCGCCCGCGCCGGCCGCGTTCTTGGCGCGCACGCGCCAGCGGTACACCGTGTTGGCGCTAAGCCCGCGCACCGGAAAGGAATCAGCGGTCAGCGTGGAATCCTGGAACGTGACGGTGGTAAACAGCGCGTTGGTGGACACCTGGATGTAATAGGTCGCCGCGCCGCTCACCTTTGCCCAGTCAAACGTGAGCGAGAGCGGCTGCCCCGTGCTGCCGCCGACGGGAGAAACAAGCGCGGGCGCGGCGGGAAGCGCCGGCATCACCGTGGTGAAGCTCCACGCGGTGGTCCAGGCGCTCGCGCCGCTTGCGTTCTGCGCCCTTGCCCGCCAGAAATATTTCACCCCGCCCAAAAGCGTGTCGGGCGTCATCGAGGGCGACACAAGCGAAGAATCGTCGATAGTGACTGATGCGAACGTGCTGTCGGTTGACACCTGCAACCGGTACGACGTCGCGCCGGCCACCGATGACCATGAAAGCGCGGGCGCCAGCGGCTGCGAGACCGCGCCGCTCGCCGGGGAAACAAGCGAGGGCGCCTGGGGCCCGGCGGCAGCAAAATATTTCCGCACGCACCTAAACCCGTAGCTGTTGAGCGTCGCGCCCGGCATGTTGCTCCACCGGAACGCCGAGCGCAGCGTGCCGACGCTGTCGCGCCACGATCCGCCGCGCATGACGCGGTTGGTGCCGACGGCCGCGCCCGTGGGATCGGACTGGAGGCCGGACTGATACGTGCCGAACCAGTCGTTGCACCATTCCCATACATCGCCGCTCATATCGTACAGGTTCCATCCGTTGGGAAGCTTTGACGCAACCTGCTGGGTGTTATTGAGCGAATTGCCCTTCCACCACGCATACGACTTCCCCGTGAGCGTGTCGCTGCCCCAGAAATACGGCGTGGTTGTTCCCGCCCTGGCCGCGTATTCAAACTCCGCCTCTGTGGGCAGCCGGTACCCGTTTTTGGTGTAATCAATTGAAAGGTTTCCCAGACCGGAGCAGCCGTCGCCGGCCCGGCCGGTGATGGAGGTGAACGAGTACACCGTGTCCCTTTTGTCCCTTTTGCTCCGGGCGTTGCAGTAGAGCGCCGCGTCGAACCACGTGACCTGCTCAACGGGCCTGAGGCCGGAACCGTAAAAATTCGACGGGTTGACTGCCATAAGGCCCAGATAGTCGCCCTGCGTCACCGGCGCGCTGTCGATGTAGAACGAGGAGACCGTCGCGAGGTGCGGCGGCGAGGCGTTGTAATCCAGTGGGTCGCTCGAGCCCATGGCAAAGGTGCCGCCGCCGATGAATTTCATGGTGTCCGGCGTGCCCGCGGCGGTGGTGAAACTCCATGCCGAAGACCATGCGCCGGGCCCGTTTGCGTTTTTCGCCCGCGCGCGCCAGTAGTACAGCGTTGCGGCCGCAAGGTTCCCGACGGTCTTGGAAGGCGCGGCAAGCAGGGAATCCTCGGTTACTATTGTCAAAAAGGAAACGGCCGTGGACACCTGCACGTGGTAGCCGGTCGCGCCGGTCACCGTCGTCCACGAAAGCGCGACCACCAGCGGCTGCGAAGCCGCCGCGTTGGCGGGCGAAAGGAGCGTGGGCGCCGGCAGCGCCGTTGCCGGCACGGTGGTGAATTTCCACGGGCTCGAGAACCTGCTCGCGCCGGTCGCGTTCTTCGCCTGCACGCGCCAGTAATACGCCGTATTGGCCGCAAGGCCGGACACGGCCTGCGACGTGGAGGTCAGGTTCGAATCGTCAACGATGAGCGTGGCAAAGGAGTCGCTCGTTGACAACTGCACATGATACCACACCGCTCCGGAATCCGTCCCCCACGACAGGGTGAGGCTCTGCGACTGACCGGTCGCGCCGTTGGCCGGTGAATACGGAACGGGCGCATTGAGTGAGTTGGCGCGCACGCACCTGAACCCGCAATCGGAAAACCGGTTGGACGAGCTGTCTTTCCAGCGGCTCCCTGAGCTGACCACGCGGTCCGGCGAATACCATGAGCCGCCGCGCAGAACACGCTTGACGCCGGTTGACGGGCCGGTGGGATCGGTCTGGCTCACCGACGGATACGCGGCGTACCAGTCGTCGCACCATTGCAGCACATTGCCGTTCATGTCGTAAAGGCCGTAATCGTTGGGGATTTTCTGGCCAACGCGGTGGGGCATGCCGCCGCTGTTCGCGGAGTCCCAGCAAAAATTATGGTCCATGGAATTTCCCCAGTAGCGGCGCGTGACCGTTCCGGCGCGGCAGGCATATTCCCATTCCGCCTCGGTGGGCAGCCGGTACCCGTTTTTCGAATAGTCAATCAGCAGGCCGCCGAGGCTGTCGCACCCGATGCCGGGCGTTCCGTGGATATAATTGAATGAATACACCGTATCATAAAACTCGTGCTTGCTCCGCGCGTTGCAGTACAGCACCGCGTCGTACCACGATTCGGAAACCACGGGCATGAGCGAATCGTCGTTGTAATACGACGGGTTCACGCTCATGAGCGCCTGATAATCGGCCTGCACCACATCGGCATTGTCAATAAAGAACGGCGAGACCGTGACCTGGTGCAGCGGCACCGCATCGGAAAAGTCGGACTCCCCCATCTGAAACGCGCCGCCGGAAATGAACACCATGTGGCGGTCCACGTTGTTGTAGGATAGCGTTCCCAGGTCGCCGGGAATCCTGGTGCAGCCGAAGAACAGGATTGCCGTTCCGGCAATTGCATAGAGAATATTTTTTCTTTTTATCATGGGAGCACAATACTTTCCAAAACCATTTTGACCCGACTTGTTCTTAAAAATTCACCGCAGAGACGCGGAGAGCGCAAAGAACACAAGACAGAGAGAACATGAATAGTTTAACGTTGGAAGTTGAAGGTTTGAGGCCGATTATTTGTTTTCTTACTTTCAACGCTCAACCTCCAACTTCCAACTTTGTTTCAATTTCTCCGCGTCCTCGGCGCCTTTGCAAGGATGTTTTCTACAACTTAATGAATAATCCTTCTCAAAACGAAAGCGATACCACGAACCCGATCCCCAACGCGCCGGCAAGCCCGTAACAGATATATTCGGCAAGCTGGAACGCGTTCGCGTTGTCGGTGTTCTGCTTGATCTGCGAAGAATAATACGGATACTGCGTATTGTCGGCCAGCTTGGCATAATCGCTTTTAAGGCCGTTTGCCTTTTTGACCTGCTCCTGCACCAGAAAATCCATGTAAACGCCGGCCGCCACGGAAACCAGCGAAAGCGCGCCGAACGTGATCTTGACCGCGGGGCTTTTCTTCCGCTGCTTCTCTTTTTCAGCCTTCACCACAGGCTTGACAGATGCAATTCTCCGCAGCGAGTCGCGCCGCGCCGCGGCCACCGAATCGCGCCACGTCACCGTGTGCTCAAGCGTGAATTCCCTTTTTTCAACCTTTCCCTCGGCAATGACCACCGAATCGTCGACGAACTTGTACGAAGGCATGTCGAGCCTGAGATGATACGGCCCGGCCTCGAGTTTCTCGGTCGCAAACGGCGTTTCGCCGGCTGCAGAACCATTGATGATCACCTGCGCGCCGCTCGGAACGCTCGCAACGCTGAGCCCGCCAAAATGCTTGACAGGAGGAGGAGGCGGCGGCGGTGCTGCGGGCTCAGCAGGCTGCTCCGCCGGGGCCGCGATCTGGGCAGTGTCCTGCGACGGATTGGTAATGTGCCGCGCGATCTTCTTCGCGACCACCGGTATCGAGCCGGTAATCACCTTTTCAATCGGGCATTCGCAGTCCACGCTCTCGGAATACACGATTTTCCCGGACGACACCTCGAACATCCGGATGTCGAGCGTGTACAACTTTTCGAGCTTGCCGATGGTGCCGCTGATCATGTGCGACACGCCGAGCAACTGCCCCACCTGCACGATGCACGAGTCGGCCGAACACGCCGTCTGCTGAAACCCCTGCTCCTTGAGAATGTCCTGCATCACCCCGCGCTCAAGCACCGTGATCGAACCGGTCTTGAAAAGCTCGGTGCGCAACCGGTCCGAAAGTATGGCCGCCGTGGACTGGTCAATGCCCTGGCCCACAAGGTCGGTCACGGCAATGGTGTATTTGTTGGACTCGGCAAGCAGGGTCACGGTCAGGAGGCCGGTAAATAAAGTGAATGCGGCTGTTTTGTTCAAAGCGGTTCCCGGTAAAGAATGATAATGGATTTTTTGATACTTAATGATACCACGATGTTACAAAAAAAAGAAGAGAAAAATGACGCATTGACCTGTGGATATGGGGGTTACGACGGCGAAATGGATTTCGTTGACATTGGGGAGGAGGGATGGTATAATGTGGGGATTTGTTGATTTGATGGGAAAAGGGCAGGTCGGCAGGACGGATTGAGGGCGGTGAAATGCGACAACATTTAATAAGAAAAGCATACAGCGTAGCATTTTGACATGTAGGATATACTTTGGGGACGAAATGATAGGTCAAAAAGGATATCATGCGCCTAATTGGGCGTCATGCCCGGGCGGGAAGACAATTTGCACGGGTAATTTAGGGTTAAGAAAACGAAAATGCAAATACAAATTCAAGATATGGAAGGGCCTCACCGGCCCTTAGACCCGGCAAGGAAAATGCGATTGTATCGCCCTCCAAGCCTCCCCCGGGGAGGATGTTAGCTGCCGATTCCAAACAAGGTCTCATCCGCATACCGAAACTAGCAGGTTTGTGCCCAGGGCCTTTCTGTCAGCAAGGCCTCCGGTCCTGCCTAACAGGCTGTTGAAAAAATCATCGTTTATTACGCCAACCGCACATCAAGCACGCTTTTTTACCGTCTTCAGTGCCGCTTCCCGAGGCAGGAGGAATCGCCGCTGCAAGACGGAAAAATAGAAAAGCCCCACAAACGGATGGGGCTTCCTGCGTCGGCGAAAAATTGTACGACTAATTAGCGACCTGTATTCCTATCACGTTATTTGAAGCGTCGTAATTTACGCACACGTTGAATCCTGCCGTCTTCGCCATGATCAGCAAAGCAATCAGCTGATTCTGCAGCGTGGTATTCGTGGTGGAAATGATATACGTATCAGAGCAACCCGACAACCCGAAACAAAAATCATTTGAATTGGCATTCTGATACACCCAATTTACGGTCCCGGTATACAGATTATTAGAGCCGCATGCCGCAAAGGAACCGGAAAAAGCCAGAATGACCCCGACCATTGCACAAAGAAGAATACGTTTCATAAAAAACCTCCATCTTGTTTAAGGTGAAAAAATAACGGTTCCGATTTTCAATCAATAATCATGGTTTCCTTTTGTCTTAATATTTGTTTTAGCTGTCTTTCCATTCTATTTCAAAAGCAGATCGGCATAGGGGGCCGTGCCGGGGTACGCGTGGATATAATTTGGTTTATTGACGGTAATTTGCCAGCCCGTTCCGCATCCGGCGTCGCTTGCATATAAGGCGACGGTATACTTGCCGGCTTTCGCATACTTATGCGTGAATGTCACGACATTCGGCGGCGTCTGCGTGTCTTGTCCGGTCACGATGACGCCATCGCCAAAATCCCACTTTAAACAAGGAAGCTTTCCCTTCCAAATAGGATCGACGCTTGACAACAGATTATTCGTCAGATTAAAGGTGACGGTAAATGGAATTGTTCCGGAAACTTTCGTAGCGTAGAAATCGACGGTATAATAATTATTGATGGCACAGGTAGTGTAGCAATTAACGGCCCCCGGGACCCCGATCGCGCTTTGAACACAGGTGAGCCATTTGTAATTACCTCCCCACCCGTAATTGCAGTACAATTTTATTGACGAGGCATAGGACGCGATTTGCTGGCCGAGAATATAAACCGTCTTGTTGCATCGTAAATATTGCTCGGCGACAATATAGTGGTCCGGAATTCCTCCCGGAGCGCCAAAAGCGGTTGACCAGAAATTGTCGTCCGTGCCGATAATGACGGGCTGATCGTTGCTTATATTTGATTTTATCTCATCAAGATTGGTCGGGGCGGTATTATTCGTGCATGTTACTTCGTATCCCAAATTTTGCGCGTACCAGACTCCTTCTCCCATATTAAACGGCAGTGTTGCGCTTGAATTCCCGATTTCAAACGTTCCCATATTGCCGGAACAAATATCCATGCAATTATAGACGGGCTGATCGAGGGCGGGGATTGTGGTGGGAGAACCGGAACAGGTATTATTCTCCATACAATAATCCCCATTGAGATTTGCAAGGCCCGGAAAGAGCTTGTCCTTTCCTTTAAATTGCTTCCAGTAACCGTACACAATTGCCCACGCCACCGGCCCGCACCCGTTGAATGCGCCATCGCTCTTATTATATTGGTTCCACGGCGGAGTCTGGATATTTGCCAAAGTAGGGTGCGTGTTATTGCAAGGGGGGTATCCGGAACAGGAGTAACTGCTTTTCAATTGGCAAAAATCCGTGGTGGCGGCCGCAATTTTCCCTAAAACGGTTTTAGTGCTGTCGCTGTAGTATTGTTTGATAAAGGAAGGCGGATAATTAGGTTGGCACCCGGCCTTTTGGGAAGCTGCCCGGAAGTTTGTGATGGCCGAAGTGGCTGCGGCAGCCGCGGTTTTTGCCAAGCCTTGTTGGTTGGGATTGGGAAATCCCATGGTAGCAAGCACGTTTTTGCTGGTCGGATCTAAAGCCGCCGAGCACACATCGTTGTAACGACAAACGATAAAGTTCGTGCTTCCAAGCATTGCTTGAAATTGTTCGTACAGCGTCTTCCCTATCGTAGCACTTTCAACAATAATGACGTCGGTTTGATTTACATTGACCAGTACATAACCCGCATCGACCCCATTAGTCGTTGCCTTGCATTCGTAGTATGAGATACCTGTTATGCCGTCTATGTAAATCGGATAGGCCGTGGCTATTTGCGTTTGAGACGTCCATCTGCCGCAGGTGGACACTTTTACGGTATTCTGGATTTCCTGCTGGGCAATTTGCATGGCGTCCTGTTGTGACAGCGTGGCATGGGCAAGGAATGCCAGGCCGCATACGGTAAGAGCGGATTTCCAAATTGATGGTCTCATATTGCTCCTCTGATGGATAAGGGTTTTATGAAGAATGGATTTGTTGAAAAAACTTCTCTTTGCAAATTCATGTATCTGTCTTTTTTCACACAACAATTTTTTTATACCTTTGTCAACCTCTTTTAAAATACTAATGGTTTTAAAAGCAAGATGTGATGGCTGTCACATTTGCAAAAAAAATAAAAAACACAGCCGGGCCCACATAGGTTAGGCGTTCCGCGGCTTCGCCGCGGCGGCAGTTCTTACTGAAGCACAATCAATTTGCGGGGGGAAGCCCAGCAGGTCTCGTGGCCACATCAATAATCATGGCGCCTGCGGTCACGGCACCGGTTCTCATTAATCAACTCTAAGATTTTTAGATCGAACTTGATTTTATCTCATCACCTTCAAACTCTTTATCACCCTATTTTCCTCCAGCACCTGAACCACATACACTCCCTTTGCGCACCCTGCGCACAGTTGTGCGGGCGCGACGTCCGGCCGGCCTGCCTTTGCCATGCGTACTGTTTTTCCGTGCAGGTCGATGATTCTGTAGAGCCACGGCCCGGGCGCCTTGGGAAAGAACGCCGCGCCTGTTGCCGGCGCCGCGACCGCCGAAGGGCCGGTCACGAGGATTGCCGTTTTGCAATTGTCAATGGACAGCACGTGCGGCCCCGCCGCCTGCGCAATGAGCGAAAACACCACTGCCGTGTCGGTGTTGGCGGCAAGGCTGAGTATCTTCGTGTCGACAACGCCGCCGTCGCTGGTGAGTTGCACCGTGTCGATGCCGTCGGCGTCCCCGTAATTCCAGATGGTCGCGCCCACGGCCACCTGGCCGCCGCCCGAAACGTTCGCGGTGTCGGCCATAAGCGCGGCGCAGCAAAATTGCGGCACCACGAGCGCGGTGGAGAGGTTTATGGTGTTTTCCTCGCCCCAGTAGCTGTATATTTTTTTCTCCTCGGACACCCACACGAAGCACGACGGCCATTCGTATTTGCCGCCGTACCACGACGCGCCCGCCTTGTCGCGCGCCTTGTGCCAGTCGCCCCAGTAATACGGGAACCCGGGGATGGTCTGGATGGCCTTGACCTTCCACGGCGCCTTGCCGTCGAGGATGATCTCCTGGGGGAACGCCTTTTCGTAGCGCATGCCGTCCTTGAACCCCATGACCCTGATGTCGCCGTCGAGCGCCACGGCGCTGCTCGTGGCCGAGTTGAGGCATTCCATCATCCACTGGTTCTGCTGCTCGAGCGCGGCGTTGGCGGCGTTGCCGTACAGGTCGGTGCACTCGATCTTGACATAGTTCAATTCGTCGTTCGACAGCTTGATCATGGTGCTGCCGCCCTTGCCCACGTCGCCCTCGAGAATGCTGAGGAACCGATACGCCGTGCCGTTGTACGCGATGGGAGAAAGCGTGGGCCAGTCTTTTGTGTCAAGGAACACGTGCTCGCGGCCGCAGTCGGGCAGGCCCGCGTGCTCGGCCCACTTGGTCCACACGCCGCTGCCCGGGTCGGTGGAATAATATATCTGCACCGGGTTGTAACAGCAGCCGTCGCAGGAAGCAAGATAGGTGCGGCCGTCGCTCCACGGGTTTCCGGCGACGCCGAGCGTGGCCGGGTCCATGATGGACACCGGCGGCGCGTTGGCGGTCTGGTCGGACCAGTTCACGCCGTCGGTGCTCCAGCGGATCTTGTTGTCGGTGCGCGCGGTGAGCCACCACTTCTTGTTCGCGTCGCGCCACACGGCGGGGTTGAATCCCGCCCAGGCGGGATTGAGGGGCCCCTGGTGCGGCACCCAGTTGTACGACCATCTGTCAAGGAGCTGGAACCTGAAATCGTCGGCGCGCGCTGCGCCGTTCCTCACGATGAACAGCGGGTGCGGGGCGTACACGTCGTCGAGGATGCTCTGCAGCGATTTGAGCACGGTGCCGGTTTCGGTCTCCAGCACCGCCTGCGCCGCCTTGCCCATTGAGGGCAGGCGGTTCGACAGGTCGAATCTCAGGCGGTACTTTGTTCCCTGCGCGAGCGCGGGCAGCGGCTGCGAATCGGCGCACCAGACATAGAAGCCGTTTTCCTGGCGCTCGGTCCAGTTCGCCTTTGTATAGCCCGCCTCGGTGTGCGGGAAAATCGAGTACGTCGCGCGGCGCTCGACGTTCAGGGCGTTGTGCGCCCGGTCGAGTATGGCATAGCACCACACGCCGTTTTCGGCGGCAAAGCCCACGCCCACGTCGGCGTTTGGGTCGTCAAGGGAAAACAGCACGCTCGCCTCCGCCTCCTGCTCGTTGGTGAACGCGGGGTTCATCGCGTAATGCATCACCATGGACGACGGCGTCGCGTAAGTCGCGGAGCGGGCGCCGTCGAGCGCGTTCGATGTTATGGCGATGCCGTCTGAAATGTAGTCGTTGAGGTCGCCGCGCTCGAACCCGTCGGTGCAGTCCCACATATGCTGCGGCGGCGTTTCGACCATGAAGACGTCCGTGTCGGCGCTGGAGACGGTTGCACCGCCGCCGGTCGCCTTGACAAACCAGGTATGGCGTCCCGGCGCGAGCGGCTGCTGCGCAATGCACGACACGCCGGTCATTCCGGTGGCGGCCTGTTTGCCGTCGATCCATAAGTCATACTGGGAGGCGCCGCTGCTTGCCTGCCAGATAAACGCGGGCGAATGCGTCTGCAGCCAGACGCTGTCGGGCGCGACAAGCGAGAATGCGGCCGGCGCCGCCGATAACAGGCTTGCATTAACGATGAGAATCAGAATCGACGTTGATGGAACCTTGTTTTGATTAATCTGTTTCATGTTTTTCCTCCATTATAATAAAACCGAAAAAGCGGGCGTTCCGCGGCTTCACGTTTTTTTTATACAGCATGGCAATCATGGCGCCTGCCGGTCACGGCACCGTGCCTTGTAAATTTGCCAAAAAATATTCAATCTGTGGGGGGAGGTCTCCCCCTGGGATGCAGCTTCCGCCGCCGCACAGGTTTGTATGGGCGCGGCATACCTTGTCCCCATTATCAAGAAGCGCGGCGGCGGTGATCTGCACCCACACCCCCTCCTTGACGTCGATACACCAATGATTCGCCGAGTGACGTAGTGGCTTGCGATCCGTCAGCTGCAGCGCGAGCTTTACGCGGTGGAGAAAGACAAGAATTGTAGCCAGCATATGGTACACTACGGTTTTGTTTTCTCCGCTCTCTAAAAGTTACTAAAAAAACCGATTGCCGTTTAAAACCTGACGGGAGTCATCATCCCAAGTCCTGCCTAACGCGGCAAAAGGTAATATTGCGTATTTGTAAATTCCTTAAAACGCCCCTCTCCGATTCGGAGGGGGAGGTTGGGGTGAGGTCTGGACGATCATGCAAACAAGACTTTCTTGTCTTTTGCCGTTTTGTCCCAAAAGAACGGCTTTCATCATCGCTCAATGAGAAGAGTCCCGGATTTGATAAACGACCGACCCTTAAGCTCAATCTTGACTTTCCAGACATACGCCCCCGCCGGAACGCGTGCGTTTGCGGCGTCGGTCAGATTCCACCGGACCGAATTGCCGTTTGCGGACACCATCTTAATCAAACTGCCGTTCAAACGATAAATGCCGGCGACCAGGCGTTTAGCGTCATCCCCATTATCAACCGTGCTGAATACTATTGTCCTGGCAGGCATTCCTTCTTTTGTTATGCTGAACGATCCTTTACATTGAGCTCTATAAGGGCCAAACGCCATTCCAGTGGCGGCTCCCGCCGGTAAGCTCATCCTCGCCAGAATTTCATTATATGATGTTCCGTCCGGTGCGACATGGATGGTTTCGTTGACCGCCGTCACCAGAGTGATTTCGCCCCCCGACACCGTGCCAGAATCGATTCCGTTTCGGTAAACCCGCAATGTCTGACCCGGCCACGGATTTACAAAAGTGCAGTTTCTTCCCTTGTTGCTGACGATCCGCACATATTGCACCGCGTTTTTCTCTATGTCGCTCGACACAAGAAACCCGCCGTACGCCGCGAGGTCGCCGAATTTCGCGTACGTGTTTGCCGGCCAGTCGGAAAACAGCCGGATTTTGTTCTGGAACGACTGCGCGAGCATCTCGCACACGGTTGACGGGACGGTATTGAAATTCTCCAGCCCGCCGCCGCCCGTGTGGATGTGCAGGTTCGGGTAGGTATGGCCGGCGATCCAGGAATCGAGCTGGGTGAGAATGGTGGCCGGGTCATAGCCCACGCGCGCTGCCGCCGGATAAAAGGTGTTCGTGCCGTTGTCGTCGCTCCATCGCGCCATCTGGCCCACCATGTTTTTCGCGATCTGCAAAAGCGTTGAATCGCTCCCCAGGCCGATCTGGCTTCCGGGGTAAATGTGCTGGATGCCGATGGCGTTGCCGCTGTTCCAGTCCAGCCCGATCTCGGTGTAGCGGAACACCGTTTGGCCGTTGCGGGTGAAGGTCGGGAACGCGCTGAGCTTTCCCAGCCGGTCCTGCCAGGTCGCGCGAAGCGACGCGTCCTGGTTGAGATCCGCGCTCAGGTCGATGCACCCCTGCAAAAGGAACCGCACCAGGCCCAGCGACATGACGCCGTTGGTCTGCGGATACGCGTTGCCCTCGTGCTGGGCGTCGTTGAGGATCACGTACCGCGTGCCGTCCCACGACAGGTAGTTCTGCCAGAACGTCGCGACCTGTTTGAGCGCCGGATAGACCTTGTTCGCGTATGTCAAATCACGCGTGTAATAGTAATGCATGAGCATGTCGGTCGCGGCGAACGCACCGCACGACTTCTGGTTCCACTGGTTCGTGTCCGCGCTGCCGCCGGGCAGCGGCCCGATGTGCACGCGGTAATAGGCGCCGGTCCAGCCGTTCGCGGCCGCGAGCGCCTGGCCGTTGGCCGCCCAGTCGATCACGGGCTTGTCGTAGCAGTCGGCGAGCTCGGCATGGTTGGTGGGGAACGCCAGGTAAAACGGCGCCTCGTAATTGTAGTTCAGGGTGTAATCGCCGTTCCACGCGGGGTTCTTGAGCGCCCAGTTTCCGAACAGGCCCGGCGCCGCCTCGTTGGTCCTTGCGCTGCTTGCCAGAAGATACAGCGACGCGTAATATTCCTTTTCGATGGCCTTGTCCGGGATCTCGATGAACGATGCGCCGTAGAAGTTGTTCCACCAGGCATGATGGGTGCTCAAATATGAATCGATATCGCCTACCGTTGCCGCACTCACGCCGCTGATTGCCGCGGCCTGGTAACCGGCGCTGTCGTAGTTGCTCATGATGCAGGTGACAAGCGAAACGGTTTGCCCTGATGTCAAGGTAAAATTAAGGGTGTTGCCGGTGACGGTCCCGGCGGCACCGATAACCCGCGCGGCCAGCCGCGCCTTATGCGCGGCGTATCCTCCGACATTGTCGACATTGTCCGCCCGCACGTCGATGGAGAGAACGTCTCCGGATGAGCCGGTTGAATTGGGATACGAGTTCCCGTCGCCTGGGGCAAAAGAAACCGCAACGCTCCTGGTTCCGCTTCCCGTGTAGGTGAATTTGGTGATGAGCCTGTTGATGACCGTATTGTCTGCCTGCACCCATGTTTTTGTGGTGATGGTGGCTCCGTTCAGCCCGAACGTGCCGTTCACCTCGCCCAATGCAATATCCTCGGTCATTGAATAGGAAGCGCCCGCCATTGACGGGACGGAAAGGGACATTTTCGCCATGGTCCTCACGCCCTTGTCGTTGAGCGACCAGAATTCGTTCTTGTCTATCACGAACGTCATTGAGGAGATGCCGCTCAGGACCGCGACGCCCACGTCGCCGTTTCCCAGCAGCGGCGCGTCGGTGGTCTGGTCGGTGCTTATCACCGATGGCGCGGAGGCGAAAGTGCCTTTATATTGATTGACAATGCGGAGCGCGTGGGTGGAAGTGATCTGGTCGGCAAAAACGGGCCCGGTCATGCAAAAAGTGACCGCGATCAAGCATGCGCTCAATCCTGAATACGATAATACGCTTTTCATGATTGGCCCGGTTACTTGCAAAGCGCCTTTACCTTGACGATATAGGTCCCACCCGCCGCCCGAACGTCCTTGCGCATGTCAACGAACTCCTTATCGACGGTCATCGCCCTGATCAGCCGCCCCGAAAGACTGTACACCGCAACGGCATATGCATCATGCCGGCCGGGATTCTGGACGGCAAACCGGTCCGACGTCACCGTGAAGGTCCGCACCGCGGACGCAAGGGTTTTAGCTTGACATACAGGCATCAGCGTTCCCACCGGGTTTCCCTGCCCCGATCCCAGGATCAGGGTGGTGCCGTTGTAGGTCATCGTCTTCGCCGAGCCGTTCGCGGCGGCGGTGAGCTGCGCGAGGGTATAGGTGCTCAGGAGCTTGGCGGTCCGCTCAAGCACATACACCTGGCCGGCCGACGTGGCAAACGATATCACGTTGCCCGACGACGTCGTGATGACGCCGTTGTCCGACGTCCTCCGCACCTGGACCTGCTGGCCGGTCCATGGATTGACCACCGCGGCCTGAAGGCCGTACAAACTTTTGATGCCGACATATTTGATGTCCCCCGCCTCCCGCTCCGAGCTCACCAGGAACCCGTCGCGGCCAAGGAGCGTGAATTTCGTAGAGAGCGTCGCGTCGGCCGGCAGCGCCGGAAAAACCCTGATGGTGTCGCTGTGGCTCTGCAGCAGCGACTCGTTCATGGCGAGCAGGTGCACGCCCACGAACTCGAACACGCCGTTTGTATTGTTTGTAAAGCCGTTGGGATAACTCTGGTACGAGGCGAGCATACGCCGCAGGCCGTTGAAAGCCTCGTCGCCCAGGCCCATGCGCGCGGCCTGGATCGCGTCGGGCGACCAGACGCTCGAATACGGGTTGGGCCTGCTGTTCCAGTTGTTCAGCGCGGTCTGGTAATCGGGCGCGCCGATGCCGGTCACGCTGTAGGGCCACATGAGCTCGCACACGACGTTTTCGCCGTTGCTCTGGCTCACCGCCGGCGGATCGTACGCCAGGTAGCGGGTCCCGCCGTTGTACGGTTCCGTTTTGTAAGGAACAAGGCTGTCGAGGATCCCCTGCCACCGCTGCCTGAGGCTTGCATCGGCGTTGAACGCCTTGCTCGCCTGTATCGCCTGCGGAAACAGCGCCCGCACTTCCGCGAGGTCCGTGATCGCGTTCTTGACGCCCCAGTAGGTCTCGTGGGCGTTGGAGTTGGCCATGTAGTACTGCTTCGCGGCCGTGTCGTACGAAAGCTTCCCCGCGACGAACTTTGCCGTTTCGCGCATGTACGGATAGGCCGTGTCGCGCAGGAACGCCGAATCGTTGGTGTAACAGGCGCGCATGAACATGTTCGACGCCACCTCGGAGCCCGTCGTGTAGATCCGGTCGGTGTAGGTGCTGGTCGTCGTCCAGGTGGCGTCGCCGTCCCAGCGCATGGTCTCGGGCGTCCACGCTCCGTCGATGGAAAACCGGGTCATGGTGAACGCTGTGAGCTTGGAAAGCACCCTGCTATACAAACGGTAAAACGCCGAAAGCGCGTCGGGATGGTTCGAGGCGAGAAACGAGTTGTACACGTCGCGCTGGTTCCAGTACCAGTACGCGCCGCTCCAGTGGATGCCGATGTCCGCGTTGCTCTTGTACACGCCGTTGATAAAGTGGAACGGATAGTTCCCGTACGCGCCCGACGCGATGATGTAGGCGGCGAGGTAATAGTAGTTCTCGCAGTAGTCGGCGTCGCCGGCCGAATTGGAATACTGAACAAACGATTTCTCCCAGAACGCGTGCCACCAGTTGACAAACGCGGTCATGGTGGCGTTGTAGCCGGCGGTCTTGACCGCGGCAAGCAGGTTTTGCGCCTGGGTCACCGAATTATTTCCCGGCGCGTTGAGCCGGCTCGCGCAGGCGATCCAGATGGTGTAGCTTGGCGCGGGCGTGATCTGCAGCGCCACCGTGCGGCCGTCCACCTGCCTCGTGGTGAACGACGCGCCCTCGACGGTCGCGGCCAGCGTGTAGCCGAAATTGTTCGCGTCGGTCTGGCCGCGGCTGATCCCGGCCGCGCTCTGGTTCGCAAACGGCGTAACGGTCTTCCACGTGTTGATGTCGGGCACGTCCGACATCATGGAGTTCCACGAGCCGCTGGAGGTCATTTGGGTGTTCGGGTCCCACATCGCGATCTGGAACGCGACCGAATTGACATTGGCGCGTCCGTCTTCCACGTGGATGCCGAGGACCTCCGAATTCGGCGCCCCGAAAAAGGTCACGGTCCGGTTGTTGTCCCAGTGCGCGGTAACCGTGCCGTCGTAGAGGTTCAGGTACTGCTGGAACGCGGCGTAGTTCGAGTCCATGCCCGGCAGCGTTGACAGCGTGCACCACCCGGCCGAAAAGCACGTCTCTTCCGATGCGTCAACACCACTCACTTGCAGGGAAACGCCCTTCGCGTTCCATACCATGGCGCCCACCCTGCCGTTGCCCACGGTGAGGGCGTTTGTCGGGTTGGTGATGGGCTTGTTGAACACGATGTTGTGCTTGGAAAGGTAATGGCCGTAATCGACGGAGAGCACGCCCGCCGACTGGTCGAAGGAGTGGGTGGCGGCGGAACTGTTATTTGTCATGATAGAGAGCGCCAGAACGGCAAGGGCCGGGAGGATAAAATGTTTTTTCATAGGTTCTCCGATTATGAACATTTTTTAATGAAATGAGGTCCGTGCATTGTCACTCCCGCGAAAGCGGGAGTCCATCCCGTCTCTTGACCGGATTGGCAGGAGCCGAAACTCCTTTAGCATTGTATGCCGTCACAGTCGTTTTCCCGCGTTCGCGGAATGGCGTCCGCGTCAGAATAATTCAACTATTATGAACCTTATCTAACAATCTTGGACACAAATTCACTGTTTCCCGACTTTATCCGCGCCACATACACACCGCTGGACAAATCGGATATCGGGATTTCAATTGTACGTGACGCGTCATTGTCTCTGGTCACTTTTGCCATTCTGCCATTGACCTTTTCAATCATGATCTCAACCGGTCCCGCCGACTTCAGGAATATCCTGAGCGTATTGTCATTTACGGACATTCTTTCCATCCAGGAACCCGGCATCGATTGACAAACGCCTTTTGCCACCCGGGACGGGTTTGACGGATCGATCGGCATGGTCTTTGACACCGGAATCTTTCCCGTGAGCATTTGCTTCGCGAGTCCGGCCAGCCGCAGGTACCAGTCGCTCGGCAGGTTGTATCCATCCGCGTCAAGCGTCAATGTGTAGCCGTCTGCCGGCGCGAGCGATTTTTTCGGGCACGCCTTGAGAATGGCCGTGGCCTCGTCCACCTCGTCGAACATCGCGTTGTAGAGCATGGTGGCGCCGGCGCTCACGCAGTTGTACGCCTGGTCCCAGAACAGTTTGCCGCCCAGGCGCGGGATCTGGTTCTGCGGCGTGGTGCCCTGGTGCATGTTCGCCCAGGAGAACCCGGGCCATATCACGGGCAGGTAGTCCTTGCCGAGGCTCTTACATTCCGCGATGTCGGGGACCAGGTGGCTTGCTTTCCAGGAATCGGCGCCGGCGGTGTCGCCGAACCTGCCCACGAGCCACGGGCTGATGATGTCGACGCTCCGGCACACCGTGGCCCACGCCGTGGTGGTGGTGCGCCAGTCGTCATTCACGCCGCCCATGATCGTTGCCTGGTACTTGGGGTCGGCGCCGGTCTGGAACCAGGTGATGATGTTCTGCGCCACGTCGGTGGTGATTGACCTGTCGGAAAACCCGAACCCCCACACCGACACGAGCGGCTTGCCCTTGTATTTGAGGTACCGCACGCTCTGCGTGACCTTAAAGGTGTCCACGAGGTATTTCCAGTCGCTCGTGAGGTCGTCGAACAGCGTGGCGTTGTTCGCGCCGGAAACGTCGTACATGACCACGAACACCCTGCCGTAGGTCTCGGCCGCCTTTTTACAATTGAGAAGGACCTTGTTGGTGAAATCGGTCCAGCCCACGTGCTTGGGGCCGAAGCGCTGCACCCACGCGCCGTCGATGCCGTAGTCCTTCATCCACTTGAAGTGGCGCATCTCCGTCGCTTCCGGGTACGCGGAATTCAGCTTGACCACGGAGCCGTCGGCGTAGTGCATGTTCGTGGGAAACAGCTCGCTCGCCGCGTACTCGGTGAAATCGGGGAACAGGTCGACGTTGAGCGACGAATACGACGGCGTCTGGCTGTTGAACCAGTGGAACCACCCTCCGCCCGACCCGTCGCCCGGGCACTCGAACCAGCCCTGGTAGCCGCACATGTATTTGCCCACGAGGGTCGTGGCGTCCACCGTGTCCTGGGCCGCGGCAGGGGTTGTTGCAAGAGTAAGTAGAACGGTGATGATGATGAACACGCGGAAAGGGAGCGTGAAAAGCGACCCGCCGTCGCTTAATCGTTGAAGGTGCCTCATGATCCTCCTTTGTCAATTTATTAAAGTATCTTGGATTCGAAATGGAGACTATGCTCCTATTATGCTACCATCCACCGGCTATTATTGATAAAAGGCGTTTCGAATTTAGTCCCTTATCATACCTCTTCTTCCTCCGTGTAAACTCTCTATCACCACTGTCGCAACGACAGCCACTCAAATGATCCGGCCGAGGGAGTCACGGCGCCAAAGAGGGGGAGACCTCCCCCCATTATTACTTTACAAATTAAAAATTAAATTGCGCCCTAAGCGTAAACTGCCAGTCGCCCTGGCTCGGGCATTCCTCCCTGGTGTCGCGGTAGAACTGCAGGTTTCCTGTTGTAAAGTAATGCGTCCGGCCGACGTCGCCCATCACCTGCAGGCCCGGAACAATGGTCCGGGAGAAGAAAATGTCCCAGTACCAGGCGTAATGCGCCGGCTCTCCCAGAGCCAAAAGCGGCAGGGGGCTGCGCGGCGTATCGAAATACGTGTGCTTGTAGTTGTTGGAATATCTGCTGTCGTACCATTCGACTTCGGCGGAGAGAACATCGAGCAATCTGAACGCCGGGACATTGAACCCCACCATGACCGGAATGCGCCTGAGGATGCTGTCGTAGGCAATGGGATAGTCCTTTGTTCCCAGGATGCAGGCCTCCGCGTATAATTTTAGGTCCTGGTCGCCGAAGATTTTCGGGCCGCCGAAGAGCTGCTTGGGATCGAACGATAACCGCGCCATCACCTTGGTGGCGGCGAAGGAGCAATAGGTGGTGTCGGACACGATCGTGGTCTCGGCGGGCGCGGGATACAGCGTGTCGTAGGAAACGAGCTGGTTTGCCGGATAATGCGACGTGGTGAGCGCCGGGTTCATGGGGATAAGCCGCGTGAAGCTCACGCCGGCGCCCACCTCGACCAACGGACGGCCTTCGCCGCCGCCCATGGCGTAGCTCGCCACGAGCGAGGGCGTGAGGTCGCCCACCGGATACTGTGTCTCGCTTGTAAACAAGCCGTCGATTGTCAGGCCCTTGAGGGGCCTGTATTCCAGGCACAGCCCGGCCATGCGCGCATACACCGACGCGAAGCTGTTGATGATGTAGCCCGGATACGCCGTTGCCCTGAACAGGTATTCGCCCAGGCTCTTGACATCATGGTTATAGGTATATTTGAAATATCCCAGGGTGATTTTCAGGAACGGATCGTCTGTAGTGCCGAACAGGTACGTTCCCTTCATCTCGTCGGCGTAAAACCGGTAGAACATGTTGTAGGAGTCGAGGTCCTGCGCGTACAGCGTGATCGTGGCGGGGTCGATAACGGCCTGCGCCAGCTCGCATTCGGTGCCCACCACGATTTGCAGCCGCTTGTTGACCGTTGCGCAAACGTCCACGCCGCCGTATAAAAAGTTCTGCCATTGATGGTCGAGCCGGTCAAAGCTGATGCCGTACATGCCCTTCACGATTTCGCCGGCCTGGTACGCGGTGTAGCCGGAATAATTGAACGTCACGTCGGGCTTGTCGGCATTGCAGGGAATGCCGATGAATAGCATGATGGCGATGGCAATCGCGGCGATGGGCATTTTTTTGCGGGGGACCTTTTTATTTATCATCATTTGCGGAATATCCTTTTTATCAAATCTTATTTAAGCAGAACCTTCTGCATGCCGCCGATTGCTCCGGAATTCCACTTGATGATATAAGCGCCCGGTTTCAAGATTTGTCTTGCTATGACAATGCTGCCATTTCCCGATGTAAATTCGCCCGCGCACCTTCCGTCAAGCAAGAATATCGCCGCCTTCACATTTTTACATGAGCCGAAAGTCAAACTTGTTGACCGAGCGGAACTCGCGGTTATCTTCATCCCGCCGTTTCCCGCAGAACTTAAACCGCACAATGGACTTGCCACCGCAACCGGCGTATTCGACATGTTCATCACGATGGTATGTTTTCCCGCGAGGCCGCCGGAGAAGAACGGCTCATGGGGCGCGCCGTCGAGCGTGAACGATGCCAGGTATTTTCCCGGTCCCGTGACTGTCATATTGAGCGTGTCCTTCCGGTAAATGAAGTTGTCCAGGGTCATCGCGTTCTTGAACGTGTCGGGCACCATGGGGTCGAACCGGATGCCGTCAACGTCGAAATTCATGCCGAACAGCCCGTGGAACACCATGGAGATGTATCCCGACGCGCTCCAGAGCTGGCGATGGCCGCCGTCGGGCGTGCCCTGCTCGGGGCGGTAGAATTCCAGGAACTCCCCGCCCTGCGTGTGGGCCCAGAGCTGCGCCAGCTTGTCGATGCAGTTTGTGAAGGCTGCCATGTTTTTGATCTTCGTCGCGGCCCAGGCGATGTAGCCCTGCACGAACGGCCACACCATTCCCGTATGGTAATAGTCGGCGTCCTGGGCCGTGGGGCACCCCTTGGCGTAGCACATCCAGTTGGTGTCCTGCGGATACTGGCAGCGGTAACCCCATGCGCAGGGAACGGTGTTGCTCAGGATGCTCTCCTTCATTGACGAATCGGCGATGTCGTAGAGGATCGCGAACGCGTCGGCGAGGCCTTCGTTCCTGTCGAGAAACGTCTTGCCGTCCTGGTACTTGATGTAATAGTAGTATCCCTTGGCCGGGTTCCATAATTGTTTGTTGATCGCGTTCTTGATCGTCAATGCCCTTGCGCTGAGGGAATCGAGCGTGGCCTGTGGCTTTCCGAGCAGCTTTGCCATGGAATCGGCCACGACCCAGGCATGGTAATACAGCATGTTCGTGCTGCCGCACTTGGTGTTGCCCACCGCGGGCTTGGTGAGGTCGGAATAGTTCTGGTTGCCCGCGAACGGCGGCGGATACGCGCTGTTCGATTCCATGAACGACGAGCAGCCGCGGTACAGGCTGTCTGTCTTGTCAAGCACCACCCACCCGCCGGCGCCGGGTGTCTCCGCCATGGCAAGCGAGTTGCGCACGATGGGATACGCCCACGAGAGGAAGCTTTGGTCGCCGGTCTCCCGGTAATAGGCCCAGGCGCCGGTCGCCCACACGATGCCGTCGGTGAGGTTCGGCCACCCTCCGAAGTGTCCGCATACGTCCTGGCGCTGCACGGTGAGGCCGTTCCACTGCGCCGTGTTGTAGTTGAAGGTGTTCTTCGACGTCACCGGATCGAGGTGCCCGCACGCCATCTCGATGGAATAGGAGCCGTCGCGCTCCCAGACCTCCGCCCAGAACGCGCCCGCGTTGAACACGGTGCTGCCGTCGGCCGATTGCACCGTGTTGGTGTCGATGTTCGCCTTGGCGTTCTTGAACGGGTTGTCGTACTTGGAAATGCCTGAAGTAAAGACGAAATTTTCCGCACCGGCCGGAAGAGAAAGACTTATTGACAGTATCATTGCGACGGTTGACGAAGAAAAAGTTAAGAATTTCATGACAACTTCCTTTTTTATATTTTATTCTTCTCTGTGTCCTCTGTGTCTCTGTGGCTATTCTTCCCCTACTTCTTCCACAGCGCTTCCATTGCTTCGAGGGTCTTGCCCTTCGTCTCCGGCACCAGCTTCCAGATGAACAGCACGGAGAGCACGCACATGCTGCCGTAGATCCAGAACGGGAACCCGCCGTGGAACTTGTCCGACAGAAACACATTGCCGAGCAGGATGGGAAACGTCCACGACACCGCGAGGTTGGAGATCCACTGCGCGGCCACGGCTATTGACATGACGGAATCACGTATCTTGTTGGGGAATATCTCCGAGAGCAGCACCCAGGTGACCGGCCCGGCGGCCAGCGCGAAGCAGGCGATGTATAAGAGCATCATCATGAGCATGGCGAGCCCGGCCTGGTTGAGGAACGCGGTCACGCCCACGCCCGTGATGCCGACGCACATGCCCGAATACCCGATCAGCATGAGCGCCTTGCGTCCCAGTTTGTCAACAGAGAGGATGGCGATCACCGTGAACAGAAGGTTCACCGCGCCCACGATGATGGTCTGCAGCAGCGAGGCATTGGTGGTGCTTCCCATCTTCTTGAAAATCTCGGGCGCGTAATACAGGATCACGTTGATGCCCGTGATCTGCTGGAACACCGAGAGCATGATGCCGATCAATACCAGCAGCGTGCCGAACGAGAATATTTTTCCCCGTTCCTGCAGAAGCGACTTTCTGATCTCGTCCGCCTCCGCCGCCGCGTGGCCTTGGCCCCCCACCTTCGCAAGCACGCCGAACGCCTCGTCGTTTCTCGCCTTCATCATGAGCCAGCGCGGGCTTTCGGGGATGAAAAACAGCGCCACGAGGAACAGAAACGACGGGATCGCGCCGGAGGCGAACATCCAGCGCCAGCCCGTGGTGTTGAGCCAGGATTCGTTTCCCTGCAGCGCGATGCCCCAATTGACAAAATAGACCACCAGCATGCCGAAGATGATGGCGAACTGGTTCCACGAGACGAGCCTGCCGCGGATGGCGGCGGGCGCGATCTCGGCGATGTACATGGGCGACAGCATGGACGCCATGCCCACGCCGATGCCGCCCACGATGCGGAACAGTACGAACACGATGAGCTGGTTGGGCAGCGCGGTGCCGATGGCGCCGGAAAGGAACAAAAGTGCGGCCGCGATCATGGCTCTTTTTCTTCCGAGCCGGTTGCTTGCCAGCCCGGCAATCGCGCCGCCGATGATGCAGCCGAGCAGCGCGCTTGACGTTGCCCAGCCCAGCAGCGAATTGCCCGCGTCAACGCCCAGGTGCCGCGAGTCGATGAAATACGCCTTGAGCGATCCCACCGCGCCCGATATCACGGCCGTGTCGTATCCGAACAACAGCCCGCCCAGCGTCGCCACCAACGTGAGGGCGAGAACGTAGGCCTTGCTGCCGTTTTCCTTCTGAGCCATTTATTCTCCTTTTGCGCGCGGACTCTCCGCCTTGGCATTGCAGTTTTTTGTCATGCCCGACACCGGTCGGGCACCCACTCTTTAGAGCAACTTGAAATGGATTCCCGCTTCCGCAGGAATGACAATCAATTCATCTTCCTTCAACGCTACAAGCATCAGTTATACATTTTCTTGAACTCCGCGCACGCGTCCATCACCGCCTCGCGCATCATGTCTTCCGCTTTTGCCGTTTCCCTTTTCGCAAGGAACCCCAACAACTTTTTTGTCTCGAGTTTCGCGGCGGCTTTTTCGCACGCGTCCCACGAAAGGATGCTGCGCACCACCCGGTCGATGCCCTGGCGCTCGCTGTCGTACGGCCGCACCTGCATGTCGTGGCCCTTCCACCGCTTATAGCCCGATTCGGCGAGAAGGCCGGCGATGGCGATGTTCATGCCGTTGATCTTCACGCCGTGGTCGATGTCGAATTTGCCGGCCCCCCCTAGGATGATGCCGTCATCGCAGCCCTGGCTGTTCATGTGCATGTGGAGCAATGCGTTGTTGTCAAGCTCTTCCACCGTGTCGTACACATGGTCAAGCCCTATCATCTCCGAATGCCCGAATTCCTTGTTGATGCCCTTTTTGTCGCGCTTGATCCCGAACTCCTGTTCGAGATTGTACCAGAGCAGAAGCGCGCTTGCGACCGTGGGAAGCATCAGCGCCGGATGGCCTTCGTTGGGTTTCGGCTCGATGGCGATGTACAGTTTTCCGCCCTGCGATGCCTCGTGCCGGCACAACGCCGCGATGCTTTCCTTAAGGTTCGCGTACATTTTTTTTAGTCCGACGGTCGCGATGTCGTAGCCGTACGACCCGTTCCACAGCACGAACGCGGGCGCAAGCCCCGCCTCCGGGTGCCACGCCCTGGCAAGCGGCCCGTAGGTGAGGTCGACGGCCTTTTTGCCCATGTCCTGCGCCGCCGACCTTTCCTTTCCGTCAAGCGACGCGATGCCGCCGTAGGCAAAGTGGCTGTGCGCGCCGGGCGTCATCATCGCTAGATACATGCCGTTTTCCCGCAGCGCGTCCGCCACGGCCGCCGCGTTTTTTTCGTCGACCTCGGTGTCGTAATGCACTTCGTAGCCGAGTTGGATGTGCGGCGGCAGGCGCGGCGCGATTTCCTTTTTTATCAACCCGATGAGGTTCACGGTGTCGAGCTTTCCCGCTCCCCACTGCTTGCGGATGTCGGAGGGAACGAATCCTCCCTTGCCCGCGTGAAATGTCCACCTGCACACACTGTGAAACGATTTTGGTTCTGCCATACAACGATGCCCTTCTAAGCTTAAGATGAAAACACTTAACCGACCTGTTTTATCGCTTCCCGCTTTTCCGAATGCGGCCTTATTTTGTCAAGCCTGTCGGCCCATTGCCGGTACCAGCCGGCGTATACCGCGACAAGTTCTTTATCCGGCGGAATCGTGCGCACGACCGACAACCCCTTAAAGGCGTCCTTTACCGAAGGGAATATACCGGCGCCTATTCCCGCGCCCCGCGCGGATCCCTGGGCGCCGTCGGTGTTGTACAGCTCCACGGTCGCGTTGCAGGCCGCAGCGAACACCTGGCCAAAAAGCTCGCTTTTAAACATGTTGGCGTGCCCGGCGCGCACCGTTTTCACCAGGATGCCGGACTTGCGCATGATGTCAAGGCCGTATTTCAGGGCGAACACGATGCCCTCCTGCGACGCGCGCAGCAGGTGCCTGCGCGCGTGCACGGAAAAATCCAGGCCGTGGATGGAGGCGGACACGTTCCGGTTTCCCAGGGTCCGTTCGGCGCCGTTGCCGTACGGGAACACCATGAGCCCCTCGCACGCGGGCGGCGCTTTCCACGCCTCGGCATTCATCTGCTCGTAGGTCAGGCTCTCGCCGCCAACGGTGCACAGGTTCCGCCGCAGCCACCGGTTCAATACGCCCGTGCCGTTGACGCACAGGAGAACGCCGTAGCGCGGAGAGCCCGGCGTGTAATTGACATGCGCAAAAGTGTTGAGGCGCGACGCGGGGTCAACGACCGGCGCATCGCTGACGCCGTACACCACGCCCGAGGTTCCCGCGGTTGCCGCGATTTCCCCGGGCTCAAGTACCGCGAGCGACAGCGCGTTGTTGGGCTGGTCGCCCGCGCGGTAGGAAACCGGAACCCCTGGTTCGATCCCGAGCTCCTGCGCAACCATTGCCGTTACGCCGCCCTGCGCCGAAAAGCACGGAACGATTTTGGGCACCAGGTCGTAGCTGAAATCGAAATGGTCAAAGAGGAAATCCGCGAGCCGGTGGTACGTGAAGTCCCACATGATGCCCTCGGAAAGCCCGCCCGGCGTCGTGAAGATGTCGCCGGTGAGTTTCATGGCGATGTAGTCGCCCGGCAGCATGATCTTGTGGATTTTCTTGTAGACGTCGGGGAGATGTTCCTTTACCCATGCGAGTTTGGAGGCCGTGAAATTTCCCGGCGGATTGAGGAGCCGCGACAGGCATTGGGCGCCGCCGATGGCGGCGCATGCGCGCTCGCCCGTCTCGACCGCCCTGCTGTCGCACCAGATGATCGCGTTGGCGAGCGGTTTTTCGTTTTTGTCAACCATAACCAGCCCGTGCATCTGGTACGCTATGCCGATGGCGCGGACCGCTTTCATATCGATTTGGGGATTCCGCCTGAGCGCGGCAATGGCGAGCCTTACGTGGCTCCACCAGGTTTCCGGATGCTGTTCCGCCCAGCCCGGTTTCGGGGAAATGATTTCCATTTCTGATTCCGGGCTCGTTGCCGAGGCGACGACCTTCTGGTTTTCAATATCGAGCAGCGACGCCTTTATCGACGAACTGCCGATGTCCAGGCCGAGGAGGTATCCGGTGTCGTTCATGAAAATATCACCCTGAACTTTTTTATCAACTCTTAAATTGTTCTTTTCAATGCTGATAATATGGAATCATCTGCCAAATAATTTAAAAGATGAGGCAGTAAAAAGCCTGATAGAATTAGTTACTTTGTTTATCTAATTGATATATCTTTAAATATCGTGATCCATTTCAGGCAGGAAGAGCAAAGGATCCTTTATATAATATTTTTGCGTGGCAGCGCCCACGCGCTCGTGACAGTTTGATCGTCGCATGCATCCGGGGCCTTCAGCCCCCGGGCCCGTTTTGTTGGGGCGGTTCGCGAACCGCCCCAACAAAACCTCGGGCCGCGGCAGCCCGAGCCGAAGGACGACGACCCTTGTGACCCTTGGAAATCCCTGACGAGGGAGAAGCACCCGAAGGGGTGGACCGTAAGAAGGGCCGCCGCGGAACGCCCAAATTTATTTTTAAGAAAAACATCAAACTAGGGATTTCCTCCTATGAAAAAAAGACCCGGCATCCAAAAAGCGGTCCATTATTTAACCCACGGCGTCGAGACCGGCGCCTTCAGGCAAAAACTCCCCACTATTAAATCGCTCGCAAAGGCCGCAGACGTCTCGTTCGTCACCATGTGGAAGGCAGTTGACCAGCTCAGGCGCAAGGGAATGCTTTCGCGGGAAAACCTCGGCCGCGCCGGAGGACGGCGTGACAAATCAGCCCCCGCACCTCCGGCGGCGATGCAAGCGCCCGCCGTTTATCCGGACATTGAGCAGTTCGAACCGGTATGGCAGAAAATGCTTGCCCGCTTCAAACAGGACGTACTCACCGGAAGGTTTCCCGCGGGCCAGCCCCTGCCCTCGTGCAAGGAACTCCAGGGAATGTACGGCGTGTCGTATCCCACGCTGCGCAAGGCGCTCGAAACGCTCTCGTCGCAGGAGATCATCAGGCCGCACCAGCGGGGGTACATCGCGCCGGCATTGACAAAATCGGAATCAACGGTGCGTATCGTCGCGATCGGGTGCGGCTGGGAGGACGGGACGCTGTGGATCGATTACCAGGACAAGAATTATTTCCGCATCCTCGAGTCGGAGTGCATCCAGAGCAAGGTGGCGCTCGACATCGTGGTGTACTGCAGGCAGGGCGACCGGCTCTGCTTCATCGACACCATCACCCGCAAGCCGTACGACCTTTCAAACGACAACATCCTGAGCATCATCATGATCGTCGCCAACCTCGAAATCCCGCCCGAGGAGGTGATAAAAAAAATCGTGGGGTATAAAAAACCGGTTGCCGTGCTCGACGTGGTGGGAGGATGGGAGGCCTCCGCCCGGACCGCGAGCAACTATTACCTGCAGCTCTTCACCGTCACCATGTCGATCCGGCCCCCGCGATCCGTGGCGCAGTACCTGCTCACCCTGGGCCACAAAAACGTCGCGTTCCTCTCGCCGTTTCACAAGGCGCCGTGGTCGCGGCAGCGCAGCAGCGGCGTAAGCGAAATCTTCCGCGACGCGGGATACGCCGGCAACGTACGCATGCACGTACTCGACCAGTACGCCTTCCAGTGGGACTTTCTGCAAGAGGACCAAAACAACCCCGACGACGTCCAGACCATCGTGGCGGCCTACCGCGAATGGCAGAAATACGCGGACTCGGAGTTCTTCAGGAAATTCGGCCACATCAGCTACAACATCTCAAAGTACCTCACCGAATGGAACTGCGCCACGGGCGAGATCTACCACCGCATGGTCCCGCTGTTCGGGCAGGCCCTCAAGAACAAGGCGGTCACCGCCTGGGTGATGGCCAACGATTACGCCGCGACGCTCGCGCTCGACTACCTCAAGGAGGTCAAGGTGCGCGTCCCCGAAGACCTCTCGATCATCTCGTTCGACAATACGCTTGACGCAATGGAATACCAGCTCACCTCGTACGACTTCAACCTGAGCGGCATCGTGAGCGTCATGCTGCGGTACGCGCTGCGGCCGTCGTCGGTGTCGTCGCCCCGGCACAAGGCCGTGATCGAGGCGGAGGGCACGATAATTGAGCGGCGTTCGACGATGAGACCTGCTAAAGGTTCGGTTGAATAAAAACCCGGGCGTACCCCTCGTCCTTCGACCCAGATTATTTATTATTGACGATTTATATCCGGCCTTAATCTCACAATGTAAATACTGCGGGACATGCCATAGTCTTTGGAAAGATTGACCACGCCGCTTCTCACGGAAAATTCCCGGACCAGCCTCCCCTGCAAGGTATAGACCGCGCAGATGTTTGACGTTTGCGCATATTCATGCGGAAGGGCGAACCCGTCGCCGTTCACCTTGAGGGTGCGCGGCGCCGGAACCGGTTTGTCAGGAACCGCTGCCGTATTTACGCCCGTCGCCGTGGAATCGTAAATAAGGAAGCTCGCGAACGACAGCGCGGGAAGGGTGGCCGTCACCATCTGCGATCCCACGCATATCGCCACGTTCTGCGGCGCGTTGTTCTGGTTGTTGGTCACCACCGCGATGCTGCCGTCCGGGTTCTTTACGGAAATCTCGTTCGTGTCGTACTGTCCCGTCACCTTGAGCACCTTTGACCCCGGCCGTATGTAGTAACTCAGGTGTTTGAGCCCGTAGTACTGCGAGTTGTACACGATCTTTTTCCCGATGGTGTCTATGGTTATCATGCAGTTCTGCTGCCAGGCGCCGGTTCCCCATTGGGCGCTCCACCCGCCGTTGGCCAAAAGCAGGTTCCATTGAAAGGCACCCGACGCGCCGTTCGCGACCAGCAGCTTGATTTC
This sequence comes from Chitinivibrionales bacterium, assembly GCA_035516255.1. Taxonomy (NCBI): domain Bacteria; kingdom Pseudomonadati; phylum Fibrobacterota; class Chitinivibrionia; order Chitinivibrionales; species Chitinivibrionales bacterium. The sequence goes on from DATJAL010000027.1 coordinate 131,464, forward strand.
CGGGAAAGTCTGCGATTGCGGGTAGTTCCACTGGTTGTCGCCGCCGCCGCACACCAGTTCCGTGCCGTATTCCCGCAGGTTGGGAAACTTCTTGTGGATGTAGTTGATCACCTGCTCGCCCTGGTACTGGTAGCACACCGTGGTGATGATGCTGCTGCAATAGCTGTCCCTGAGCATGGGGATGTAGTAGTTGGAGTCGTTGAGGTTCATGGTGGGGGTCCACAGCTCGACGTCGGGATGGTCGGCCTTCATGCGCGGGCCCAGATAATTTTTCATGAAATTCAGCATCGTGGCTCCGTCGGGCCAGATCATGGAGGGAAACGGCTGGCACGTGTACGGCTCGTTCTGGAACGCGAGCGCAAAGAACGGAATGCCGTCGTTCTTGAACAGCGTGACCACTTTTGAAAAGTACAGCGCATAGGCGGTGAGGGTCGCTATGTCCTGGTGCAGTTCGCACGCCGTGCTCGGGTAGGAGGCGCCGCCCGACCAGTTGTCGTTGGCCTTCATCCAGGCGGGCGCGGTCCACGGGCTCCCCCAAACCTTGAGCGCCGGATTGACGGCGACGGCTTTCTTGACAAAGTCGAGCGTTACGAGGCTGTCGCGGTGGATGTTCACGTACTTCATCTCGTCGTCGCCCGCCGAATCGTCGAGCGAGTAGCCGTTGAGCGAAAAATCGCTGCAGCCGATGGGCAGGCGGATCATGTTGAACTTGCAGCCGCTCACCGTGTCGAAGAGCGCCCGCATCACGCTGTCCTGCAGCGCCTGCGGCAGCTTGTGCAGCGCGAGCACCGACGATTCGTTCGGGCTTCCGCCCCATCCGGTCATCGTCTGGAACTGGACTGTCGTGTCGACGTCTATTTCGGTCGCCTGCGTCGTGTGGGCAACAACGGGCAGCTGCTGTTCCGCCGCCCACGGCGCATTTGCAACCGATGTCCGCCATTTTGCCCTGAGCACCGCATGCGACGGCGACACCGCTCCCGCGGCAAGCAGAATAACAAGCAGCCATTTCACGGCCGCACCTCGTGAAAAACGTTTTGCAATCGGCATGATCTCCTCCGTTCTGAAAAATCGCGGGCTAGAAACCGTATTTGATCTTGAGCACCCAGTACCAATGGCTGTTCTTGATGAGCGTTTCCTCGTAATCCTGGTACTTCTCTATGTACGTTTCGGTCCTGAGGTGGTCGCGTCCCACCAGGCCGATAAAAGACAGCCTGCCGAGGATGGTCTTCTTTGCATAGACGATCCATTTCCAGTCGTCATGCGTGTAATCGTAGTCGGTCTCGCCGGACCCCGGCGGTGTCGGGACAGCCGCAAGCTCGCCGGTGTAGCTGAGATAGCTGTCC